>NZ_LEKG01000033.1:0-48443 GCF_001029515.1 Micromonospora sp. RV43
CTGTCGGGCGCTGCCCGCCCACCCGCCGGCCCGCTCCCTGGGCTGGCGGGTGGGCGAGTGGTGCCCGGCATCCGGCCGCAACCCATGCAGGAGGGACACCCCACTCATGATCGCAACGACGTCGCAGCCCACCGCCCCCGAGAAGACCGCCTACGGGATGCGGGACGGCTTCGACTACGACGGGTTCAGGTTCAACGCCGACTTCCCAATCCCGGCGGCGTATGTCGTCGTGCAGGGCGTCGCCTACTTCCAGGGGCCCGACGGGTTCCTGTGGTTCGCCCCGGACGCCGGCGGGGACACGCCCTGGATCATCGCCTGGGGCTACCCGCAGAACGTGGCCGAGTTCGACGCACGCTACGGCGACGAGAGCCGCGACGACCCCCGGCACCTGGCGCTGATGCAGGCGCTGTGCGAGGCGGTCGACGGCATCGGCCAGGTGGCCGCGCAGTCGCTGGCCTGGCACAGGCGGCACCGCTCCTGACCACCCTGCCCGGCCGGCTCCGCTCGGGGCTGGCCGGACCTTTTCACCATCCACCCACGCCCGGCCCGTCCTCGCGACGGGCCGGGCGCTTCCGTAGGGAGACCACGTGCAAGACCTGCTTGACCTGGACGCGCTGGCCGCCGAGTTCGAGGCGGCGCTCGCGGCGGCTGACGCCGACCTCGACAAGATGATGGACAAGATTCGCAAGCTGCTGGCGCAGGCCGAAGACCCGAGCGTCACGCCCCAGGAGGCGGAGGCGTTCACGGGCGCTGCGATTCGCCTGATGGGCAAGTACGGCGTGTCCATGGCGATGTTGGAGGCCGCCGACCCGACGGCCAACACCGTCGAGAACCGCTACCTGGACGTGCCCGGCCCGTACGCCTACGACAAGGTGCTGCTGCTGATCACTGTCACCGACGCGCTGGGCATCAGGCACATCCGGTTGACGGCGGGCACCAACCAGCGGATGCGCCTGTTCGGCATGTCGAGTGACCTCGACCGGGCGAACTTGCTGTTCACCTCGCTGCTCGTGCAGTCGGCCGCCGAGCTGGCCAAGACGCCCTGCCCGCCCCACATCGCCAAGGTCGCCTTCGTCAAGAACTTCATGACCGGGTACCGGGTGTCCATCGGGACGCGGCTGAAGGCCGCCGAGAAGAACGCCCGGGACGAGGCGGAGACGGAGCGGCGCCAGCGCGGCGACGAGGGCGCGTCGGTGGCGCTGGTGCTGCGGGACCGGGCGGCGCTGGTGAAGGACGCCTTCGAAGCCGAATACCCGAAGTTGCGTACGCAGAATGTCCGGGGGCGCAGCGGGGCCGGCGTTGGCGCGGGCCTCGCCGCCGGCAACCGGGCGGATCTCGGCGGGACGGGCGTCGACGCGGGACGGGAGGCCATCGGTGCCGGGCGGTAACGGGCTGAGGCGCTGCCCGATGTGCAAGGAGCCGGTGCAGGCCGAGGACCTGCGGCAGCACCGGCGGGATCACGGCTGGTGGCAGCGGGTGCTCTTCGACTGGGACAACGGCACCTGGGGTGACCGGGTCTGGCTACTCATGCTCCCGGTCGGCGACGCGCTGTTCCTCGGCTGCCTGATCGCGCTGCTGCGTGACCGATTCGGCATCGGCTGACGACGCTGCCCGGTGCCCACCGGCCTGCCGAGCGCGGGCCGGTGGGTTCCGAGTGGTGCTGACCCGAGATGCACCCGGACCAAGGAGACATCGACCATGGGCGGAGCTTCCGAAGCCGTCAACGATCTTGCCCGGGAGTTCGGCGTGGACGTCGACTGGGCCGCGTTCGACAAGCTCATGACGACCGACCCGACGACCTACTTTCACCTCCACTCGCTGGCGTCGGTCCGCGCGTTCGCCCAGTCGCTCATCGCGGTTCACCAGCCGCTGATCGATGAGGCGTTGGACCACGCCAAGGGCACGGCGGGGCTGGAGGACGAGAACCTGACGCTCTTCGCGACCGCGTTCTTCGCGATCAACGTCGACCAGGCGGAGGCGGAGCGGGCCGCGATGGCGGAGGCTCGGCCGCTGATCGAGAAGCTGCTCGCGGCTGGCGTGTTTCACCGCCTCGACAGCGATGGAGAGCCGGGTTCGCCGTAGCCGCAGCCAGTCAGTCTCACTTGATGGGCCGCTCGACTCACCCGGCAAGCCGTGCTTGCTGATTGTCGTCCGTAACAGATAGCTTCGCAGGCACGGGCGTCATCCACCGATGACCACCGCGCATGCGAGCGGCACCCGAAGGGGTCACCATGACCACGCATCCCACCATCGCGGAGCCGCTCCGGCCCCGCCCCGAACAGGTGCAGGCCCTCGCCGACCTGGCCCGCACCTTCGCACTGCACGACCGCGCGCAGCTCGTCATGGCCTGCGGCACCGGCAAGACCCTCGTCGGCCGCTGGCACGCCGAAGCCGCCGAAGCCCAGACCACGCTGGTCCTCCTGCCCTCGCTGGCCCTGCTCGCCCAGACCCTCGGCGAGTGGCGGCGGGTCCACCGCTGGTCGTTCGAAGCGCTGGTTGTCTGCTCCGACCCGACCACGGCGGCCGGCGCGGCCGAGCGGCGCAGCGACGAGGGCGCCACCAGCGAGGTCGACGCGCCCTACTGGTCCCGGGTCCGCGCCCGGGTCACCACCTCCCCGGCCGTCGCCGCGAAGTTCCTCGGCCACAAGATCGACGGCCGCCCCCAGGTCGTGTTCTCCACCTACCACTCCGCGCCGGTGATCGTCGCCGCGCAGGCCGCCAGCGGCTCGGTCTTCGACCTGGCCATCTGCGACGAGGCACACCGGCTGGCCGGGCGGCCCCGCGAAGAGTTCCGCGTGGTGCTCGACCACCGGGCGATCCTCGCCCGAAAGCGCCTGTTCATGACCGCCACCCCGACGAGAGCGGAGGGCGAGGACGTCGTGTCCATGAACGACCACCAACTCTTCGGCCCGGTCGCCCACACCGTCAGCTTCGGCCAGGCAATCGAGGCGGGCCTGCTCGCCGACTACCAGGTGCTCGTCATCGCCCAGCGCGACGGAAGGGCCGTCAACCGCCACGACCCGGAGACCATCCCGTCGGCGCTGCTCGACGCGGTCGACCAGCACGGCATCCAACGCCTGCTGACCTACCACAGCCGGGTGGCGCGGGCCGAGGAGTTCGCGGCCACGGTGGACACGGCCCGCACCCGTGGCGGGAAGTTCATCCGGGCCCGGCACGTCAACGGCAAGCAGCCCACCGACGAGCGGATCGAGACGCTGCGCTGGCTCGCCAACAAGCACGGCCCGGACGTGCGGGTCGTGACCAACGCGCGGTGCCTGACCGAAGGCATCGACGTGCCCGCCGTCGACGCGGTCATGTTCGCCGACCAGCGGTCATCGGTCGTCGACATCATCCAGGCCGTCGGCCGGGTACTGCGCCCGTCGCCGGGCAAGGAGCGGGGCAGCATCATCATCCCGGTGTCGCTGCCGGCCGACGGCGACGACGACACCGGCCTGGCGCTGTCGAACTTCGGGCACGTCTGGTCGGTGCTGCGCGGCCTACGCGCCCACGATCAGCGGCTCGCCGAAGAGCTGGACCGCTCGGTGCAGGAGGCCACCTCCACCGGTGCGGTGTCCAAGCCCTCGCAACGGGTCCACTTCCTGCTGCCCGAGGACCTCGACGCCCGGCTCGTCCAGCTCCGGCTCGTGCAGGAGGTCGGCTCGGCGTGGGAGAAGTTCTACGCCGCGGCGCTCGACTGGGCGCGGACCAACGACGGTGACCGGCTGCCCCGCCACGTCAAGCACCTCGGTGCCAGGATCGGCGAGTGGGCCGCTGGGCAGCGGCAGGCACGCGCACGGGGGATGCTCTCCGCCGACCGGGTCAGCCGGTTGGAGGCGACCCCCGGCTGGTACTGGGACCGCGAAGACGCCGACTGGGCGGACACCTACGGCCTTTTGGAGTCGTACGCCAGGGCGCTCGGCACGGTGGCCGACCGCACCGAAGGCGAGTCCCGATTCGCCAAAGCGCTCAGCGCAGGCGGGAACCGATGGCGACTGGGCGTGTGGATGGCCATGCAGCGGCAGACGTACCGCGAGGGCCAGCTCGACGAGCAGCGGACCCGCATGCTGGAGAAGCTGCCCGGCTGGTCCTGGGACGGCGGCCTGCGCCTCCAGGACGTGGCGATGATCCAAGGGCTGCGCCTGTTCTGCGAGTTCGAGAAGCACGCCGACGTGCCCGAGGACCACATGGAGGGCGCGCTGCCGCTCGGCCGGTGGGTGTGGGCGCTGCGCCGGGCGAAGCTGCTCGACCGGCTACCGCCGGCGATGTACGACGAGATCGCCGCGGCGACGCCCCGCGACGCGAAGGGCGCCAGCACCTTCCGGTGGGAGAAGGCCGAGACGCAGTGGCGGCTCGGGTACTCCGCCCTGCGGAACTTCACCCGCCGCACCGGTGCGGCCAACCCGACCGGGAAGGTGACCGCCGAGGACACCGAAGAGGTCGACGGCGTCGCCGTCCGGCTCGGGCAGTGGGCGGCGCTGCAACGGCTCAAGCACCGCAGGGGCGAGCTGGACGCCAAGTACGTCGCCTGGTTGGAGGCGCTGCCCGGCTGGCAGTGGGAGGTGTCCCTGACCCGGGTCGAGTACGGCGAGCCGATCGACCTCGGCGGGCACCCGCACGGCACCGCCAAGGGCATCGCCGCTAAGTGCCCGTGCAAGGAGTGCCTGGACGAGCGGCGGGCACGCGACCGGGAGCACCTGGCTAAGAAGCGGGAGCTAACCGACCCGGTGCCGGCCGGGCCGGCCGCGCACCACCTGGCGCGGTTGGAGAACGCCGGCGTCAAGCGCGGCCAGATCGTCGCCGTGTCCCGGGTGCCACTCGGGGTCATCCGCAAGATCGCCTCCGGCGAGTGGCGGGAGTTGGAGCGCAACCACGAGGAGCTACTGCTCCAGGTAACCGCAGAGATGTGCCAGGCGGCAGACAACGTCGTCGGCTCACGCGGTCGGCTGATCTCCAGCGAGAACGAGCGGATCCCGTCCGGACCGACCTGGGAGATCCTCGACGACCTCGCCGCTCGGGGCTTCGGCAACGCCTGGGTGTCCCGAGAGCTCGGCTACACCGGCTCGTTGCAGATCCGACGGAACACACCGGTCAGCCGCCGCATCGCCGACCAGATCGCCGACCTCGCCAAGCGCGTCGGTGACCTCCGGGCACCGGCCGTCGGCCGCACCCGCAAGGTGCCGCCGCTCGACGAGCTGCTCGCCGACGCCGCCTGAACGTCACCGCCCGGCGCTGATCGGCCCCGCCCATCCGGGCCCGATCGGCGCCGAGTGGCCCCGTTCACGGAACCACTGATCCGCCCCCAGCAACCGATCGAAGGGAACAGCGTGACCCAGACCGTTCAGCCTGCCCCAGCTCCCGAGGAGCAGGCCACCACGTTCGTCGAGGTCGACCCCTCGACGCTCATCGTCGGGGCGAATGTCCGCCTCGACCCCCGGCTCGACAAGGACTTCGTCGAGAGCATCCGCGAGCGCGGCGTGCGGGTGCCGATCGTCGCCCACCGCGACGGCCAGGGCCAGCTCGTCGTCCTCTACGGCCAGCGGCGCACGGTCGCCGCGGTGCAGACCGGCCGGCCCACGGTTCCGGTCGTCGTGATCGCCGAGCCCGGCGAGGCTGACCGGCTGATCGACCAGCTCGCCGAGAACCACCACCGGGCGGGCCTGACGACCCACGAGGACGTCATGGCCTTCCAGCAGCTCGCCGTGCTCGGCGTTCCCGCCGGCGCGATCGCCCAGCGGACCGCCCGTCCGAAGCCGGTCGTGGAGGCCGCGTTGCGGGTGGCCAGCAGCGAGGTGGCGCGTAAGGCCACCGAGCGGTGGGACTTCCTGGACCTGGAGCAGTCCGCCGCGCTCGCCGAGTTTGAGGGTGACGACGAGGCGATCCGGTTCCTGGTGCAGTCCGCCAAGAACGGTGGCTTCGCCCACCAGTTGCAGCGGCTGCGCGATGACCGCGAGTCCAAGGCGCAGCGCGCCGCGCTCGTCGCCCAGCTCACCGAGGCGGGCATCAAGGTGATCGAGCAGCCGCCGATGCAGGACCCCAAGCGCGCCAAGCTGGAGTACCTGAAGACCGGTCGTCGGCAGGTCACCGAGGACAACCACAAGGACTGCAAGGGCCACGCGGCCTATATCCATCAGGAGTGGGTGAACGAGGACGGCAAGCGCGGCTACGTGTGGAAGGCCGGCTACGCCTGCACTAACTACCCGAAGTACGGGCACACCCACCGCTACCCCCCGGGCGCCAGCTTCAGCGACCGCCGAACGCTCGACGACATGACCGAGGAGGAGGTCGAGGCCGCCCGCGCGGAACGCCGCGACGTCCGCGAGTCCAACAAGGCGTGGGACAGCGCGCTGAAGGTTCGCCAGGCGTGGCTGAAGCAGTTCGCCGCCCGCAAGACGCCGCCGAAGACCGCCGCGGTGTTCATCGCCAAGGCGCTCGCCTCCTGCGACCACCAGATCCGCAGCGCCATGGAGGGCAGCCACAAGCTCGCCCGCGACCTGTTCGGCGTCGAGCACGAGACCTACCAGTCCGGTCACCGGCGAGGCAAGCTGCTCGCCGACCTGTGCACCACCGAGGGCCGCGCCACGATGGTCACCCTCGTGATGATCCTCGCCGCCTACGAGGAAAACCTCCCGCGTGACGCTTGGCGCCGCGACGAGCCGGGCGCGACCGAGTACCTCCGCTACCTCCAATCCGAGGGCTACGAGCTGTCGGAAGTCGAGCAGCGGGCCCGCAACGGCGGCAAGAAGCCCTGACGCACCAACCCCTGCCGGTGCCGCCGGCCCACACCGGGCCGGCGGCACCGGCGCATCTACCCCCAGAGAGTGAAGGAACCCACGATGACCGTCACCGCCACCCCCGCCGGACACACCGACGTCGACCGCGCCGACACGCTCGACGACGCCGTCCGCGAGCCCATGCAGAAGGCGTTCCCCCGCGTGCCCGAGACCAAGCGGGAGGGCGTGATCGCCGAGATCGTGCAGCGCGTCCTGCACCTGCCCGTCTTCGAGGTCGAGGTCATCGGCACCCGGATGCCGGTCGAGACAGTGGAGGCTTACGGCCTGATGATCGAGGTCGACGCGAACGGCCGCGCGGCCCGGGTCGTCTTCCCCGATGGTGCTGAGCCGGAGTCGATGTGACCGGGCAGCCGGCGGACTTCGACTGGGACCGCCTCTCCGCTGAGCTGCGCGCCGAGCTGGCCCCTGCCGCGCCGGCCTACAGTCGGGTACCGCGACCGGTTGGTGTACCGACGCCTGAGTGGTGGGCGCCCGAGGGGCCCCGCCTGCGCATGGCCGACTGGGACCTCATCATTGCCAACGACTCCGGCGGCAAGGACGGCGAGGTCGCTCTCGGCCGTGCCGCCCAGCAGGCTGCCGATGAAGGCGTGCTAGACCGCCTGGTGGTGCAGTACAACCGGCTCGGCAAGCGCGTGTCGTGGCCAGGCACCGCCGAGATGGGGTCGACCGCCAAGCTGCTGATGTCCCGCTTTGGTGACCGGCCGGGCAGCGAGGGCACCGCGCGGCTGCACGCCGAGCACTACGGGCTGCGGTTCGAGGTGACCGAGCGGGAGCACGAGCAGGACGGTGACCTGCTCGACCAGATCGAGCGGTACGGGAAGTTCCCCAGCGACAACCGCCGGTTCTGCACCTCCGACTGGAAGCGCGGCCCCGGTAAGAAGCTCATCACCCGGCTCGTGAAGGAACTCGGTGTACGCGGCCGGCCGGCGCGGGTGCTCTACGTGTTTGGGTTCCGGGCACAGGAGTCCACCCGGCGCGGGAGGCTGCCGGTCCTGCGCGTCGACGAGCAGCACTCCAGCCGGAACCGGGAGATCACCGAGTGGTTCCCGGTCCACCACTGGACCGAGGACCAGGTGTGGTCCGAGATCCACCGGTCGGGCGTGCCGTACTGCTGGCCGTACGACGCGGGCATGCGGCGGCTGAGCTGCCGGTTCTGCGTGCTCGCCGGCGGCGAGGACCTGACGCTGGCGGCGGCGCTCAGTCAGGACGTCGCCCAGGAGTACCTGGCCGTCGAGGAGCGCAACGTCACCCGGGGCCTGGCCGACGGGGATATGCGCTCTCGGACCTTCCAGAAGCACCGGTCTATGGCCGACATCATCGCCGCCGCGCAAGAGCACCCGATCCTCTCGGAGCTGCGGCGTGACTGACCTGCACATCGACCTCGACCGGCTGGAGGCACAGCTCAGCGCGGCACTGACACAGTTGGAGCTGTTCCCCAGCCTGGCCTACGTCCCTCGCCCGCTCACCGAGGACCGGTGGCGGGCGTGGGGCGGCCGTACCGCCGCTCAGTTGGTCGCCGAGTACGGCGCGCCGGGAGCGTCCATGCCGGTGCAGCTCTGCAACGGTATGGGCGTCGACTCGGCCGCGATCATCACCGAACTGATCGAGAACCCGGACGCCCGGCTGCTGCTGGTACCCGACGACGTCGGCGGGCAACGGCTGATCCGGGTCGACCCCGACGACATCACGATCGTCACCGCGATGACGGGCGACGAGTACGACGAGACCCGCGCCGCGATGGAGGAGCACCTCCTGCCGCTGATCCGGGCTACTGGCATCCGGTACGTGCAGATCAGCCGCGCCGGCCAGTCCCAGGAGGACGGCATCGTCGTCCTCGATGACAGCCGGCAGCCCGCCGGCATGGTCATGAACGGGCCTTGGCGGTTGCGCGACGAGCTGACCCGGGCCGGCACCGTGCCGCAGACGGCCGCGAACGCCCGGAGGTGCTCTGCCCGGGCAAAGGGTTGGCCGCTCGATCAGTGGGCGAAGCGACCGGACGCGTACGGCGATGGAGACGAGGTCGTGGTCGACCGGGTTCACATCATCGGCTTCGCCGGCGAAGAGGGCCGCAGGGTCGCGAAGGACCAGTCCTACTCGGCGGAGTGCCGCCGGCCCGTCTACCCCTTGCGGCAGTGGGGATGGGACCGCACCTGGTGCGTCGACTACCTCTACCAGCGGTTCGGATTCGTGTGGCCGCGTAGCTGCTGCACCTACTGCCCGTTCGCTGGCGGAAGTAAGGCGAAGAACGCGCTGATCGCAGCACGGTGGCGGCGCGAGCCGGAGGGCGGGGCCCGGGCGATCTTCCTGGAGCTGGTCGCGCTGGCGCTCAACCCGCGCATGGCGCTGTTCAAGGACGTCACCGCCCGGTCGGTCGCCCGCGAGCACAACCTAGCCGCCGTGTTCGACCTGGTGGAGCGGCGGTTGCAAGCCTGCGAATGGGCGGTCTACGACGTGCTGCGCGTCCACCGGCCGCTCGGCGCGAAGAAGGACGAGCCCGGTGACGCGATGCGCAAGGGCAAGACATGGCGGTCAGTACGCACCCTGCGTACCGGTAGCCGCGACGAGATGACCGCCGTCCTGTCCGGCGCCTGCCAGGGGCGGTTCGAGGACGGCGTCACTCCGCGGCTGTGGCTGCGCGAGGCGCAGAACACCTACCCGACGCCGGAGCGGTTCCTGGTGGCCGCGCCAGCCGGTGTCGAGGACAAGGAGCAAGACGGCTTTGCCGCCCTATGGGCAGCCGCCATCACCGTTCACGGCCCTGCCGGACGGCTCACACCCCGAGAAGTCGCAGCGTGAAAGGAACGCACATGAGCAGATACACCCCCGGGAACGGGCTGAGCCGCTGTTTCCTGTGCCAAGAGGTCGTCGAGACGGGCGAGCCGGAGCGGCGGCACTTCCGGCGGGAGCACTCGCGGTGGGACATGGTCCTGTGGTGGTGGGACAACGGCCACCGCCTCCCGCTGATCATCGCGTTTGCGGAGATCCTGGCTATCGCGACAGGCCTCGTCGTTCTGCTGCGCTGGTGGCTCGGGGTATGAGCCGGGCGTTCACGTTCCGGCCGCCGCGGCGGATGAGCTTCCGTGGTCTCTCCGGGTCGGCGCCGACCGTCCGGCCGGCCCCGGGTCCGCCTGGCCCCGGCAGTGTGCCCGCCGGGGCGAAGGTCGTGTGCCTGCCGGGGGCACTACCGGCGTCGGAGGGCTGCATGCCCCGGGCGACGGTGGTGTCCGTCGGCCCGAAGTTCACCCGGGTCACGATGCAAGAGGGCCACGAGCGGCGCGTCAGCAACGACCTGGTGCAGCTCGACACCCAATCCGGGTACGCCGAGGCCTACGGCCTCGCCCCGCACGACCGGCCCCTGCCGTACGGCCGATACGCGGCAGGTCGCAGCTTCGCCCCGGCTCGGTGGCTGCCGCGCTGGTCATGGATGGGCTGGACAGTCGCCGAGCACCTGGCGTACGCCGCCGGTCTGCGACCGCTCGACGACCCGCCTGCGGCCCCACCGAAACGGCTGGTCATCGTTGGCTGCGGCGGGAAGAAGTCCCACCTCAAGGAGGTGGACGCCCACGGCATGTACGTCGGCTCGTACCACCGCGCCGCGCGGCGTGCCGCCGACGCGTTGGTGGCCCGCGACCCCGGCCGGTTCGGGGTCGGCAGCGGCCGGGACCGCTACCAGGTCATCCTCTCCGCGAAGTACGGGCTGCTCGACCTCTTCGACGTCATCGAGCGGTACGACCTGCGGATGGGTGAGCCCGGGTCGGTGACCGCCGACACCGTCCGCTACCAGGCACAACAGCTCGGGTTGCTCGACGTCGAGGAGGTGATCGTGCTGGCCGGGCGCAAGTACGCCGACGTCGTCTCCGCTGTCTGGCCGCACGCCCTGCGCCCCCTCGACGGGACCGCCGGGGTGGGTCCGCAGCTTCAACGCCTGGCCGCGATCGCCGCGACCGGCGCCATCCCCACCTTGAAGGAGTTCCCGGTGCGACTGTTCCCGATAACCGAAACCCTGCCGGCCGACGTGTACCCCGCGCGTCTCGACGCCGGTGACGTGATCGATGTTCCCGGCCGAGGACGGCTGACCTTGGCCAGCCAAGGTGGCGTGTGGTCGTCGGCCAAGCCGACCTGGATGCGCTTCAAGGTGGTCGATGACAAGCCCTTCGACGTCGACTCCGCGACGATGGTGCGGTTGATCGCGGTCGGCGAGCCGAAGGCGAATGCCACGGTGTCGACCGTCGCGGCCGGCTCCACGATCGAGTGCCCGCACCGGGCGTGCCGACGGCAGGCGAAGGTACGGCGCGACGGGAAGATCGGCGCTCACAACATGTTCGGCACCACGCGGTGCGAGCTTGCCGGCGAGCCGGTTCCGTCCGGCGTGAAGGTGGTCAAGCAGCCCGCCGCGAAGGCGGCCGGGAAGAAGCCGACGGCCAAGCCCCGGGAGATACCGCTGACGGAGGTCACCTGGGGCATGTTCGGTCGGGTGAAGTGCATGGGCCCGGACGGCAGCCGCACCGAGTCCGAGGGCTACGTGTCGCAGCTGCCCCGGCTGTCGACACGCGGTGTCGGCTGTCCCCAAAAGCTCGTCGGAGAGGAGCTGCTGAGCTTCGACATGAGCTGGCCGAGCACGACCGGCAAGGGTGGCTGCGTCACCGTGGGCCTGAAGGCGCGGCCGGGAACGAAGTTCACCATCCTCGACGCCCCGGCGGACCGGCCGTTCACCGAGACACCCAGCGACTCGCGCCGGATGATCGTCCGCGACATGCGCGCCGGCGACCTGGTCGGGATCCGGGTGCCCTGCGAAGGCAGCTACTGGGGGACGCTCGGCCCGGAGTTGCTGCTGACTTGCGACCCTAAGCCGTACGGTGATGACCACTACGAGCTGACTGGCCTGGTGGCTGGCGAGGTCGAGACGTACGTGCTGCCGGCCATGGAGATGCTCGGCGTGGACGGCCCTGCGGTGAACCATCTGATCGAGCAGGACCCGAATGCCACTCTGACGGTCGACGAGGCGGGCGTACGGGCGCTCCCAGCGCCCGGCGAGACGGACCCCGGGAAGCGGTGGAAGCTGCTCGGCGAGGTCAGCTCGGGCACCAGCGCGACGGCGGTGGCCCGCAGGGAGCGGATGTTCGCGGCGATGCGTCTGGTGCACGAGCTGCCCTGCGACGCTTCGCACGAGAGGATCCGGTCCGCCCGTGACGCTGACAACCGGATTTGGACGGCGAAGTGCGCCGACTACTGGGACGCGTACGCGATGCTGCTTGCCGAGGACGGCGGGCAGCGTACGGCGGCCGCCGAACCGGTTCCGGCCGGGCACGTCGACGTCGAGCCGGACGCCGAGCAGAGATTGGAGGACTTCTTCGCCCAGCTCGAAGCCGACCTCAGCGTGCTCGACACGGAGAACGCGCCGGAGCCGGAGAACGCCGAGGCCCGGATGCTGGCGAAGGTCGCCGAGCGGATCCCGGCCGACGTGATCCTGCCCGGGCCGCACGGCAACTCGATGGTGATGGCCCGCTGGGTGGCCAATGGCCTGTACGCAACGGCGATCGGCGTCGACGAGAACCGGAAGCCGGTGCGCGCCAGCGGCTTCGTCGTGGAGGCGCATCCGCTGCGCGGCGGGTACGGCGGCTGGCACCCGGACGCGACCGTGGTGGTGAAGCTGGCCAACCTGCCCACCACCAGCCCCACCGCACCCGGCGTCCGGATGGTGCAGGTGGAGCGCAACGACCTGGTGGAGGTAGTCCCGCCGGCCGACGGTCGTCCGCTGCTGCGGATGCCGACCGAACTCCAGATCCTCGAAGCCCGCACCCGCCTCGGCCTCTCGGTGGAGGTGGTCGACGGGCCCGCGAACGAGCTGTGGCGCGTCGAGGGCTGCCCGGAGCAGATCGCCAGCGAGGTCGCCTGGTGGCTGTTCGGCGGAACGCACAACTCGTGGGAGGGGCGCTCGACGCCCGTGTTCCGGGCATCGCGGGTCGCTGAGGCGATCCACGCCGGCCGGTACACGCCGCCGGCGCCGGCTGTCGACCCGCAGGTGACGGAGTGCGCGACCTGCAAGCGGGCTGTGCCGAAGACCGCGCCGCTCGGAGGACTCTGCACCGGGTGCCGGGGCGGCGAGCCGCTGGGATTCCTGGAACCCGACTGGCGCCACCCGATGGCGCGCAAGCCCGGGCACCTGCTGATCTCCCAGAAGCTGGCGGGCCTGCCGCTGCTCGGGCGGCCCGGCCGGATGGAGCAGGCGTACGCGGACCCCGGCAACAAGGCCGACTACGACCGGCTGCTGCTGGACGGGCAGCTGGTGGACATGCTCGGCCGGGTCCTCACCGCGGTCGACTGCGAACTGTGCAGCACCCGCCGGCCGCACCAGAAGACATCGGGGATCACCTGCCCCTACGAGGTGTTCTGCCCGACGTGCCAGGTCGGGCCGAATCAGCCGTGCAGGCGGCCGAGCGGCCACAAGCTGTCCGAGGCGTTCGGCGGATTGCACGAGACCCGCGCGGAGCTGGCGTACAAGGTCGACGACGCCCGGGTGGCCGCCGGTGACATGGCGGTGCCTGCGCCGTGGCCGACGCAGGCTCTCACGGGGGTGGAGCCGGTCAGCGCCCCGGACGAGCCGGGTGGCTCGCAGAACGCCGGGCGGACGCTGGACGGGCTGCTCGCCCAGGCCGGCAACCCTCGGCTTGGGCGGTACGGCCGCCAGAAGGCGCGGGAGCTGGCTGAGCGGTACGCCGCGGGGCTACCGCTGGTGCGTTTCAACCGGCTGCTCGACCACCAGTGGATGTGGAACTGTCCCGTGCCGACCTGCGGGATCATGCGCGTGGGGCACGACACGATCCGGGAGGCCCGCGCCCAATGGTTCGAGCACGCCGGCGAGCACGAGGGGTTCGTGGCGAGCTGGCCGGATGACGTGCTGCCCGTCGAGGAAGAGCAGGAACAGGAGCAGGAGCCGACCAGGGCCAGGGCGAAGCGCAAGAAGCTGCGGAAGACGGCGGTCATCGAGATCACCGAGCCCGTCGGCAACGACTGGTGGGACGACGCGGCGCTTGCGTGGGAGCGGTGCGGCACGCTGCACCGCACGACCGTTCGCCGGGCCGATGGGCGCGAGGTGTCTGTGGCTGTCCTGACCTTCCCGCAGGGCCGCGCCAAGGCGGCGGGGTTCGCGGAGCTGCTCGCCTCGATCGGCGGGATCGACCCGGGCGGCATGCACGTCCGGACGCTCGACGAGCCGGAGCCGCTGACGCACGAGGCGCTGGCCTTGTTCGACTGGGACGACTTCTCGGCAGCGTTGGAGGCGGAGTTGTCCCGGGCGTAGCCGGGTGTGGGCGGCGGTGTGGACTTGACACCGCCGCCCAGTAAGTCATACTTGACCAGCACTAGTAAGTCTTACTCGACAGGAGCATCCCCATGCCGAACCTCGACCGCCTCCCCACCGCCGAAGACGGCCTGGAGGGGATCATGAAGCTCGTCGACCTGTTCGGCGAGGAAGAGGTCTTCCGCTTCATCGGCTACGTCCGCGACCACAAGGGCACCATCACCGCCGTCAGCGAAGCCCGGCAGCGACTCGCCGCGAGCATGCTGCACGACCTGATGAAGGAGAACCAGGCCCTCGACTACGAGCAAGCCCGCCGCGAACTGGCGAAGAAGCTCGGCTACAAGCCGGACACACGAACCAACCTCTACAAGCTCATCGAGGCTGGCGAGGACCTCCTCACCACCGGGCCTGGGCGGGCCGGCGAACGTGCGGCGTTGAAGTACCTCGAATCGACCGGGGAACTCTGATGCGCGGACGCGGCCTCCGAGCCGCCGCCGCGATCGGCTTCCTGATCGCGATCCCCGAGTTCCGGAGCGTCGAAGGCTTTGTCTTCATCGTCGGCATCACCGCCGCGATCCTGTTCGCCGCCGCGGTGCGGACATCGCGTCGCCGCTGACCGCAACCTCCACAGGCAGGAGCCATTATTCCCTATCGACCTGGCTGCTGAGCTGGGCATGTACAGCTAAGCCGGACGGAACGGCCTTATGCGCCGGAGCCGTTGCGGAGCTGGCCTGGCGGTCAGATTCCCTCGGTCTTAAGGCGGCCACCGGCGTACGGCTGGGCTGGCCGCTGGAAGCAGGCGCCGGACACGCGGGATTCCACCGTCCGGACGTGCCGGAAGCCTTGCCGCAGGTAGTAGTCGTGCAGCCGGTGGTTTGTGGTCCAGGCGTCCAGCCGCAGCCATGTCAGCCCGGCGTCGTAGGCGCGGCCGCCGGCCCAGTCCAGCATCTCGCCGCCCAGGTTCTGGCCGGCGTGGCGCAGCGGGATCATCATCTTCGCCGCGTACAGGGCGTCGGCCGGGTCGTCCTCCGGGTACCAGAGCGCTTCCGGATCCCGGTCCGGTTTCCACAGCCCGTCCACGTCCACGTACGCGGTCAAGGTGATCGTGGCGATCGGGTCGTCGCCGTCCCAGACCAGCCACGTCTGCCCTGCCGAGACTGTCGACGCCACGGCGGAGCGCGGCAGCGGGATCGACCACTGCTCCTCGCCCCGGGCGGCGAGCCAAGCGACGCGCTCGCGCCGCCAGCTCATGATGACGTCGACGTCGCTCAGCCGGGCAGGCGTGATGATCATTCTGGCGATTCCTCCGGCCGGAACGTGGCGATGACGCTGGCGTCGCCGTGGGTACTGACGATCCGGTTCCGATCGCCAGCGAAGACGTTGATGGACACCCGAACCGGCCGCTGCTCGGTGTAGCCGGTGCGGATGTACTGCAGGACCGTCGTGCCGGGCTGCAACCCGAGCAGCGCCGCTTCCTCGGGCGTTGGCATGCGGGAGACGTACTCGTCGTAGTAGCCGGTCTGCGAGTAGCCGCGCTCGGCGAGCAGACGGGTGGTGCCCTGCGGGATGTCCTTCGGCGACAGCAGTTCCTGCACCTCGTTGGCCAGGTCCATCGGGTAGTAGGTGTCCTGCACGGAGGATGGGTGACCGTTGATGTAGCGGACGCATCGGCGCAGCACGGCCGACGATTCGGGGTCGACGTGCAGGCGCTCTGCCAGCTCCGCGGGTAGCACCTCGATTGTGAGCCGGAAGTCCTGCGATGCCTCGTAGCCCTGGCGCACGACCTCGGAACGCCAGGCGTCGGTCTCGGCCGTCGGGCCGGGCATCTCCGCGCGGTGGGCGTGGAAGGTCAAGGTGACCTTCTTGCGGATCACCATGCCTCCGCTGCGGCCTGGCACGGACTCGACCAGGCCCTCGTTGACAAGCAGCGCGGTGGCGTCACGAACGGTGTTGCGGGAGACGCGGTACTGCTCTTGGAGCTGCGGTTCGGTCGGAAGCCGGTCGCCGACGCGCAGAGCGCCCGAGACGATCTGCTCCCGGAGTTCGGCGGCGATCTGACGGTACTTCGGCTGCTGGGCCACGCCCACACCCTCTCTCATGTCGTACCTACCAATCTATCGGCATGGCCTTGACTGTGTCGCAGTCCACTGCAATGGTTGGTATGAATCCAACGTTACGCACGGTTGGGTGATGATCACCAGGGGAGTGATAATGAGCCTTCAGGACGGCGAGGCCGCGCGGGAAATGGAGCGCGTCAACCGCGCTCTGGACGCCGTCCGCACTCACCTGGCCGCCCTCGACCGAGCTGCCGACGTTCGTGAGCTGCGCGAGAAGCAAACCAACTCGCCACTGCTCACCCTTGTCGAGCAGGCGCGAGAGTCGGCCGCCCGAGTGACGCAACACCTGCGGAAGCAGTCCCGCGTATGAGCCGGGTGCAGGGCCCGCCCTGGTCCCCCAGCACGGGCGGTCCCTGCACCCACCAAACCGGGAGCGCGGTCGGTGCCGGGGAGGGCCCGGCCGCGCTCCCTGCAGCCAGAGGCGGTGGCGATGAGGCGCAAGTGGTTCTTGCCGGCCGACGACAACGGGCCGTTCACGCCGCACGGGATCGAGCCCCAGGCAGCCACCACGCAGTACCCAACCCGCAGCGGCTGCTACCCCGTCGACCCCCAAGGCGCGTCCGCCGACATGGTCGCCGCAGCGAACCGCGCCTTCTGGGCAGCACTCGAACGCACACCCGCACCGACCCGGCCGTCGCGCCGTACACGGCACCGTCGACGGCAGCGGCCTCCCCGGTGACGGGCACCGAGGAAAGCATCCGCCCCGGCGACCTGTTCGACGCCGCCCGCCGGACCGCGCTCCAGCACGCGAGAGGCGGCTGCTTCCACTGCACCTGCGCCCAGAACACCTGGGCCCTGGAGGAACTGCGCCGCCATCCGGGCGGCCAGCAGGTCCTCGACGAGATCCGCCAGATCCGCACACGACCCAGTTGACTCCCGACCGAGGAAATCCACCGTGCCTACACCCTCTGGCGCAGCAAACGAGCCCACCGTGACAACGGCCGTCCAGTCGGCCGGCCGACACCATTACCCAGCACCAGCGCAGGGTGGCAGCGAGGTCACCCAGTACCGCCTGCGTGAGCCTCAGCGCGGACCCACGCTGCTCGCGGATGAGTTCTGGCTCATCTGCCACGACGACAGGGACGGCAAGCCGAGGCTCAACGACCTTGCGATCCGCTTCGGACTCGCGGCGGCCCTACTCGGCGAACTGGCCGTCGCCAGCAGAATCACGTTCGAGCGCGGGCATGTGATCGTGTACGACGCCACGCCCCCGGTGGACCCGCTCCAGCACTTCGCCCTGAACCTGCTGGTCAAGGAAGAGGCGACCCAGACCCGCGACTGGCTGATCTACTTCGCCGAGAGCGCGTACGGCCGGGTTGCGGAGCGGCTGCACCAGGCCCACCGGGTCACGCCCGAGGAGCGGCGACGTTTCCTCGGTGTGCTCGGCGCACCAACCACGCTGTGGAAGCCGGTCGACACCAACGATGCCGGGTGGTCGTGGCTGCGGCTGCATCGAGCCCTGCGCAACTTCGAGCCACTCGACAACTTCGACCTCGCGCTGGTCGGTTTCGCCGACGCGACCGGCCTCGCCAAGTTCATCGTCGACGGCTACCCGTCGGCCGGCCGGCACCTACAAGCACTACTCGAAGCCGCCCCGCCACCCATGCGGGACCTCCTCGACGAATTGAGCGCGGCGATCGGCGCCGCCGTGCTGGCGCCGTGACAGCTCCCCGCGCCGGACCAGCAGGCGCGGGCCAGCACCACCCCCCTCATCCCTCCCACCGAGAAGGAAATCTCGTGTCCTCAAAACCCCCAAGCCTCGTCGGTGAGGCCCTGGCCCGCGGCCGAATCGGCACCTTCGAACTCGTGATGTTCGCCGTCGCCGGCGCCGCGCCGCTCACCGTCATCGCCGGCGGCGCGACCACCGGCTGGGCCGTCACCGGCGTCAAGGGCATCCCCGTGGCCTACCTCGCGGTCGCGGCCGTCCTCGCCGTGTTCTCAATCGGCTTCGTCGCCATGAGCCGCCACATCGTCAACGCTGGCGCGTTCTACACCTACGTCTCGCACGGTCTCGGTAAACCACTCGGCGTGGCCGCCGCGTTCCTGGCCATCGGCGCCTACAACGCCATGCAGATCGGCCTGTACGGAGGTTTCGGGCCGATCGCCGAAGGCGACCTGGCCGCGCGTGGCATCGGCATCCCATGGTGGCTGTGCGCCTACGCGGCTCTGCTCGTGATCGGCGTGCTCGGCGTTCTGCGCATCGACCTGAACGGCAAGGTTCTCGGCGTTCTACTCCTCGCCGAGATCGTCGTCGCCGTGGTGTACGACGTGGTCATGGTGGCCAACCCGGCAGAAGAGACCGTCACCTTCGACACCCTCTTCCCGTCGAACCTGGTCCAGGCCGGCGTCGGCGCCGCTCTCGTCACTGCGTTTACGGGGTTCGTCGGATTCGAGTCGACGGTGGTCTACTCCGAGGAGACGAGGAACTCGCAACGCTCCGTCGCCCGTGCCACGTTCATCGCGGTGGCTCTCACCGGCCTTCTGTACGCGGCGTCGGCCTGGGCGATGTCGGTGGCCACCGGCCCGAACAACGTCGTCGGCGCGGCCACGGACCAGGGCACGGACCTGATGTTCAACCTGGTGTCCCCGCACGTGTTGTCCGTGGCGGTGAGCACCGGCCGCTTCTTGTTCCTGACCAGCATCTTCGCCGCGCTGCTGGCGTTCCACAACACCGTGGCCCGCTACTTCTTCGCCCTCGGCCGCGAGGGGGTACTGCCGAGAAAGCTCGGCCACACCGGCCGCCGCTCGGGGGCGCCGGTCGCCGGCTCGCTCACCCAGACCGTGCTCGCCGCCGCCGTGCTGGCCGGTTACGTGTGGTCCGGCGCCGATCCGATCGTGAACCTGTTCTTCTGGATCACCGTCACCGGCGGCCTCGGCGTCCTGGTCCTCATGACCCTCACCTCCTTCGCGGTCATGGTCTTCTTCGCCCGGCGGCAGGCACACGACCAGAGTCTCTGGCGTAGCTCGGTCGCACCTCTGCTGGCCGCCATCCTGCTGTCGGGGATCCTCGCCGTGACCATCATGGAGTTCGACACGCTGCTCGGCGTCGAACCGACCTCACCCCTGCGCTGGGCGTTCCCCGCCGGGTACGCCGTCCTCGCCGTGCTCGGCTTCGTGTGGGCGCTGTACCTGCGCTACCGGCGTCCCCTGGTCTACGAGGCCATCGGGCTTGGCGTCGAAGCCGCCTCCGCGACCCGGCGGGCCGAATCCGAGCGGGTGCCGGCATGACCGTAGGAGAGCCGATGTCACCAGCACAGCCGACGTCGATGACGATCCGCCGGGCAACCGGGGACGACGCGGTCCCGCTGCTGCGCGTGTTCGTGAACGCTTTCCTCGACGGCCCGGTCGCCGACTGGCTGATCGAGGACCGTACGGAGCGGGGCTTCGTCTACGAGCGCTACTTCCGGCTGATGCTGCGCGAGGCGTTCGCCGGCGGCTGGGTCGACACGACCGCCGACCTGAGCGGCGCGGCGATCTGGTACCGGCGGCCGGCCACCCCGGTTGACCCGCCGCCCGGGTACAAGGACGACATGGCGTACGCCACCGGCAGGCACCACACGCGGTTCGGCTGGCTGGCCGACCTGTTCGACAAGCGCCGTCCCCGCATCGAGCACCTCTACCTGGCATTCATCGCCGTCGCCCCGGAGCACCAGGGCAAGGGCGTCGGCACGGCGTTGCTGGCGCACGGCCACGCGCACATGGACGAGGTCGGGCTTCCCGGCTACCTCGAAGCGAGCAACGAGAACAACATGCGGCTGTACGAGCGGCTCGGGTGGCAACCGAGCCCGCCGATGTTCCTGCCGAAAGCCGGGCCGCCGTGCTGGCCGATGTGGCGCAGCCAGCCGGACTCCGCCGCGCCGGACGTCACCCCCTGACGTTCGGCCACGCATGAAGATCCTGCCGCCCGCTGGCGGCGGCAGGAATGAGGGCCCGGAAGCGTGACCGCTAGTTGCAGGGGGTGCGACTAGAAACCCGGCGTCACGCTTCCGGGCCCGGCCCGCCCGACCAGCCGGGACCTGCTTCCCGACATCGTTCGTGACCCACGTCAACCTCGGGAAGGCACTGATGAAAGCACTTCACATCGGCTATAGCTGCTGGGGGTTCCTCGGCGACGGCGTGATCAACACCCCCGACGGCTCACGTTCCTACCGCCGGCCCGTGCTCGACGAGCTGCAGGCCGCCGGGCATCGGGTCACCCTGCTGCAGCGCAACCGCGACCTGCACGAGGCCGGCGTTGACCTGCGCGACCAGTTCGCGTTCAGCGAGGAGTTCCCCGACGATCTCGACGTCCTGATGCTGGAGTGGCGGTGGCCGCTGCCCGGCCGCAACACCACCGCGTGTGACGCGCCAGGGCACACCTGTGACCTGCACCGGCAAACCGAGCTGCTCGGCGCCTACACCCACCGGGGCCTCCCGACGGTGATCTGGGACCTCGACCGGCAGCTTCCCGCCGACGCGCCGATCCGGCAGCGGCCGAACGTGCGCGTGTGCGAGTTCGCCACCCGCCCGAACCCCGGCGCCGTCACCGTCTTCTGCCCGGTCCCGGACGCCCAGCTCGACGCCATGGACCCGTACGCGCTGGCCCGTCTGCCCCGGCCCTTGTCGCTGGTGTACGTGGGCAACCAGTACGACCGCGACGACCACTTCGCGACGTTCTTCGCCCCGGCCGCCGCGCACCTCGGGCACGAGGTCGCCGGGAAGTGGACCCGTACCGAGCCGTGGCCGCACGTCAACTTCACCGGCCGGTGCGCGTTCCCCGACGTCGAGTGGCTCCACCGCGGTGCCCTCGCCACGGTGCTGCTCGCCCCGGAGCGCTACCGCACCGCCGGGCACATCACCCAGCGGATCTTCGAGGCGGTGCTCGCTGGCTGCATACCGCTGATGCCCGCCGACGTCGTCGACGGCGAACGGTTCGTCCCGGCAGGGCTCGTCGTCGCCGACGCCGCCGACGTCGTGGCCCGCGTCGAGATGCTCCAACGGATCTGTGGCACCGAAGCGCACGGCGACCTGCTGTGGCGCTGCCGACGCCGGCTCGACCAGATGCGCCTGTCCCGGCAGGTCGCTGTCCTCCAGCAGGTCATGGACGACCTGCTGGGCATCCCCGCAAGGTAGAGGAGTCACCCCGTGCTACAGCCACAACCGTTCACCCGCTTCCAACCGGCGTACGTATCCGTGCTCCGGCAGGTCCTCACCGGCCACCGCTACCAGACCTTCGGCCGGGGCAAGGACGCCCTGGAGATCATCAACTGCGGGTTCAGCCTCGCGGACCCGGTCGACCGGGTGCCCTACCTGGCCGCCAGGGGCATGAACCTGCCGTTCAACTTCGCCGAGGCGTTGTGGTACCTGACCGGACGCGACGACCTCGACATGATCGCCTACTACGCGCCGTCGCTGCGGAACCTCTCCCCGGACGGGGCCACGCTCACCGGCACCGCCTACGGGCCCCGACTGTTCCGCCCCAACGGCCCCGACGGGCGCAGCCAGTACGAGCGCGTGCTTCGGCTGCTGCGGGAGGAGTCGGACAGCAAACGCGCCGCCATGATCATCATGCAGCCGGATGAGCTGGCAGACCCGGCCAACCCGGACGTGGCCTGCACCCTGTCGCTGCAGTTCATGCTGCGCGAGGGCCAGTTGCACATGACCGCCTACATGCGCGGCAACGACGCCCTGATCGGCTTGCTCGGCGACACGTTCTCCTTCACCCTCATCCAGGAGTTCGCCGCACGTGAGCTTCGCGTCGCAGTCGGGCAGTACGCCCACTACGTCGGGTCGATGCACATCAACAAGCTCGACATCCCGAAGGTCACGGCGATCATCGACGAGGTCGGCATGTCCGGTCCCCGCACCAGCTTCCCGCCTGACGTGATGCCCCGCACCACCTGGGAGGAACTGCTGGAGGTGTGCGACTGGGAGCAGCGGCTGCGCCTCGACCAGGACCGGCTCACGCCCGAGCGGCTGCACGAGATCCCCCTGGACCCGTACTGGCGCAGGGTCCTCGCGCTGTTCGAGGTGTACCGGCAGATCAAGCACTCGCCGGACACGCCGGTATCCCGCGACAGTCTCGCGGAGCTGCACCCGGGCCACCGCTGGCTCGTCGCGGTCCGCTGGCCGTCGTACGTGCCCGCCACCGCCGAAGCGGTCGGTGCGTGATGAACGAGAAATTCATCGGCACCGAAACCCGTGTGATCTTCGATGCCCCTGACGATTTCGAAGGCGTCGACTGGACGCAGTGGACCGTCATCCTCCTCAAGCCCGACTGCGTCAGCAGAGGCATCACCGGCGAGGTCATGCAGTGGATTCGGCAGGTCGTCAACGTCGTCGACCTGCGCACCGTCTACCCGACCCAGGAGCAGGTCTTCGCCCACTACGACGACATGCTGCCCCTGTCCACGAAGATCGGCCGCAACGTCCCGGCGGAACTGAACCGCATCTTCGTCGGCAAGCACGCCGCCGTGGCGCTCGGCCACGGCGACCAGGCCGCCGAGCGGCTGCGCGCCATCGTCGGCCCCACTGACCCGGCCATCGCGCCGCTGACCACCCTGCGGGGCCGCTTCGCCGATGACTCGCTGGACAAGGCCATCGCCGAGGGACGACTCGTCAACAACGTCGTGCACACCTCCGACCACAGCGGCGTGGTCGAGCGGGACTTCAGGATCTGGTACGGCAAGGCGAACGCGCACCTGCTGCGCACGCCGGTGAGGAGCAGACGATGAACCGACCACTCACGGACCTGACCGGCGGGCGCCGGCAACTCACCCTGATGCCTGCCGAGCAGCAGGCCGCGCTCGACCCGTACATCGCCCAGTACATCGGCTACCGCAAGTCCGGGCTGTCCCTCAACCACATCGTCGGCTGCCCGCTGGACTGCGGCTACTGCGTACGGCACTTCTGGGGCAACTTCGACGACAAGACGCCGCACCTGCTCGTCACCACCGAGAAGGCGATCCAGGACCTGATCGACCACCCGCACTTCCGCCCGCACGTCACGCCGCTGCAGCTCTTCAACAAGGCCACCGACCCGATGCTGCCGGGCGTCAAGCCGCACCTCATGCAGGTCCTGCGCGCCCTCGACGCGCGCGGCTTCACCAACCACGTGCTGATCATCACCCGATTCAAGGTGACCGCGGCGGACATGGCCGCCCTGGAGGAACTGCAGCACCTGAAGGTCACGCTGCTGTTCACCTACTCGGGCATCCAGGACGACCGCGTCGAGCCGATCACGAAGTCCGCGATCACCATCAACTCGATCTACACGGCCATGGCCCACAAGAAGCGCACCGGCGTCGTGCTGTATTGGCGGCCGATCGTGCCGGGCTGGAACACCGACCCGGCCACCATCGCGCACGTGCTGGAGGTTGCCGGTGACGTCGACGCCGCGGTGTTCACCGGCTACTACCACAAGGAGGAGAACGCCCAGTACCTGCGCGCCCTGGGCGTCCCGGTGCCCTACGAGAACGACTTCGCCCGCCGCAAGACGCTGCCCGCCGAGATCGACGCCCTGGTCGTGAACGCCTGGCGGGACTCCGGGATCACCACCCCGCTGTTCCGCAAGACGAGCTGCGGTGTCGCGTTCGTGCACGGCACGGCGGACTACAACGGCCACTGGGGCGTCCGCGAGCTGTGCGACATCTGCCCCGAGGCGCAGAAGCAGCGGTGCAGAGACGACTACAGCGAGCCCACCCAGGACGACGTACGCGGCGCCATGCAGATGTTCGACTTCGACGCTCCGTTCCTCATCGAGCCGGGGCACGTCTGGACCCACGGCCTCAACGAGCAGCAGCGCTACGCCCTGCAGCACTCACTGCACCACCAGTTCTGGGACTCGAAGCAGCCGCACTTCCCAGGCGCGCACGGCCGGCAGCTTCTCGGCCACGACGTCGACCCGGCCGTCGCCGAGAACTTTGACAAGGTGCGTGCGGAACTGGTCGCGGCGGTTCAGTATGGGGATGACGACTAGTAGGGGAACAGCATGAACGGCAGCCCGGTCACCTGGACCAACGCGAACCTCGTCGCCGTCGATCTAGAAGGCTCTGGCGCGCAGGACCGTGACGACGAGGCCATCCTGGAGGTGGCGCTCGTACCCCTCGTGGCCGGGCTGCCTCATCTACCAGACAGCTTCGAAACCCTGATCAACCCGCAGAGGCCGATCGGCCGGCACCCATGGCTCTCACCCGGGCTCACCAACGCCGCCCTCAACCAGGCACCGACCATCAACGAGGTCGCGCAGCGCCTCACCGACATGATCAATGGCCGCTACCTCGTCGGTCACAACGTGGCTGTCGACTGGCGGCTGCTCAAGCGCCGAGTTCCCGACCTCGCGCCGGCTGGCCTCATCGACACCCTTCGGCTCGCCCGCGCGGTGGGCGCCTCCCGGCGAAGTCTCACCGTGCTCCTGGACGATCTGAGCCTCACCAGAGACATTCATGCCATCGTGCCGGGCGGCCAGCCGCACCGAGCGCTGTGGGATGCTACGGCCAGCGCGATTCTGCTCCCCGCGCTTGTCCAACGTCACTGGGGACGTACGCCGAGCGCCACCGAGTTGCTGGCCGCGGCCGGCATCCCCACGACCGACGCGACATCACAGCCAGCTCTGTTCTGAACGGCTTGCCGATCGAAGACGCTCTCGACCGCACGCCCCGGCAGTTCAACGATCACCTGCCGACGGCGAAGGGCCCGGAGGGGGTGAACCTCCGGGCCCATCGCTTCGCAGTACCGCTGACGCCGGGTCGGCTTACCCCACCGCCGCAACCAGCCAGGGCCAGTCAGCGTTGCGACCAGCCTCCATCAGCGACACGAGCCGAAACGCGTGGTCAGTCAGGCCACCAACGGTGTGCCTGGTGCCCGCGCCCGAGGCGTTCGCACCGACCTTGTAGCCGCCGATGTTCCAGGTGTAGACCGGCACGTCCTTCGGCACGATCTGGTCGATCGAGCGGTACCGGCCGCTGTTGTGCTGCTCGTCGGTAACGATCAGCACCCGGTCGTGGCGGTCGAAGTGCGCGGCAACCGCACCGAGCGTGTCGGTGTAGTTCTCCATGCGGAAGCGCCCCATCACATTGAGCAGCGCGTCACCGCGGCGGAAGCCCACCCGGTACGACGTGCCGCCGTACCCAGCCAGCGTGGCGCCGGCAGCGCGCAGGGCTACCGCCGAACCGAACAGAGTCGCCAGCTCCGCGTTGGTGACGTGCTCCCGCTCCTGCCTCGACGAGTACACGTGTCCAGGCCACATCGACGGCGACTGGTCGACGAGGACGAGAGTCCGGCCGGGCAGCGCCGGCACGTTGGCCAGCGACGCCTGCAACGCCTTCTCCAGGGCAGCACCCCACCGCAGCGACCCGACCGCCTTGTGCGCGCCGTAGAAGTTGAACGGGAACAGCCGCGACTTCGCCACCCGCGCCGGATCGGCCAGCCGCGCCGCGACCCGCTCAGCGACCTCTTCGGGCACGCCGACGTCGTCGAAGTTCCGAAGGTTCTTCAGCAACGCCCCGTACCCCATGATCGGGATGACGGCCGACCAAGCGTCGGCGTCCATCGGCCCGTGCAGCCAACCGGCGACCGCCTCCCAGGTCATGCCGGCCGCGCGCAGCCGCGCGACGCCGTCCGGCCCAGTGAGCACCGCACGCCGCTCGGCGACCGGCAGCGCGGTCAGCTCCGCCCGGGCACGCAGCATGGTCAGCTCGGCCGGGATCTCCGGCTGGCGGCCGCGCATGTCGGCGTGGGCGTACGCGAACAGCGCGCTCTTCCGCGCGACTTCGCCGGCGAGCCAGCTCTCCGCCGACCCGTCGAAGTCGGCCGGCGGCGTGAGCACGTCGCCGTACTCCCGGCGGCTCGGGTGGACCAGGTCGAGGATGCGCGCGAACCTGAAGCCCAATCCGTCGCGGTCGTACTTCGACAGGCTGTACTCGTCGTAGAGCCGGATGACGGCACGCGCGATGCCCTTCTTCATGCCCTTCGGGATGGCCGAGCCGTAGTTGCTCGTCCAGTAGCCGACCAGCTCGCCCGGCTCGTCGGCGCGCTGAAGCACGGCGTCGACCACCGTGGCGACGAGCTGGTCCGGGTCCGGCGTGCCGCGGCGCGCGGCGGTGAACTCGGCTGCGGCGACCAGCGGCGCCGTACGCAGGTTCCCGTCGCCACGCAGCCACCGCAGGAAGTCGGTCAGCCACGCCGGGTCGCTGAGGGCCAGGCCGCGAACGAGGGTGCAGAACCGGGCGACGCGGGCGTCGGCGCGCTCGTAGAAGGCGTCCTTCTTCACGTCGCGCAGGGCGACGCCGAGGAGGAACAGCTCCGAGCGCTCTTCGCGGACGTGGCCGGCGCGGCCGTGGGCGTTGGTGGCCGTGGCGGTCGTGGTGACCGGCGAGGTGACGGCCGGGCGGATACGGGTTCCGTTGAACTGCGACATTGGGCTCAACCCCTGATCTCGGGGGAGCGCAACTTCGACAGGTGTACCAGGCCGGTGGTCAAGGCGACGGCGGCGATTTTCTTATTCCAGTGCTCTGCCTCTGAGCTACGCCCCACTTACGCGGGGCGACAGGATTTGAACCTGCGACCTTTGGATTACCTTGAGAGAAGTATCCGCAGTCTGGGCACCGGCCCGGTACACGCTGTGAAGTTATGCCCCCCGGTGGTCAAAGTGACGGCGGTGTCTTTTCAGCATCAAGAGAAGTAACCGCAGTCGGGGCACCGGAAGGATGCACTGGTCACGCTAGCAGTGGAACTGCGACCGCGTCCAACCCGAATTCCGGGCCGCCCACGGGATCTGTTCCAGAAATGCAAACCCGCAGGTGGATAGCCTATCCGCTCCCCTATGGGAATAGCATCCCGCTCGCTATCCGCAGTGGATGGCAGTCGAGGCCGTGACCGGATTCGAACCGGCGTACGCGGTTTTGCAGACCGCTCCCTGACCACTCGGGCACACGACCAAGGCGCCCACGGAAGGACTCGAACCTCCGACAACCCAGCTCCGGAAGCTGGTGCTCTATCCGCTGAGCTACGCGGGCATTAGGGTGGGACGCTGCCGGCCTGGGGGATGGAGGAAGGCTGGGAAAGACTGCGACTGCCTCCCCGGGCCACCCCTGGCCAGCTCGCGTGCGGGTGGCGGGACTCGAACCCGCTGAGCGATCAACGCACCGGTTTTACAGACCGGCCCACCTCTCCATCGGTGGCGCACCCACTGGGGTGACTGGCCGGTACTGACCCGGCACCTCCGGGGCCACAACCCGGTGCTCTGCCATTGAGCTACAGCCACAACTACGGCCCGGAGGCCAGTACCCGCGCCGGGGATCGAACCCGGGGCCTGCGCCTTGTGAAAGCGCCGCTCTTCCGCTGAGCTACACGGGCAAGGCGGAGAAGGTGGGATTCGAACCCACGAGGGACGCTCACGCGCCCCTACGCCGCTTCCAACGGCGATCCCGTGTCCGCCGGCTTCTCCATTGCTCCCCCGCCTGGACTCGAACCAAGATCAGCCGGTTAACAGCCGGTCGCTCTGCCCTTGAGCTACGAGGGAATGGTCGCGCGTGCGGGACTCGAACCCGCTTCACCAGCTTGAAAGGCTAGGGGCCTACCCATAACCGAACGCGCGTCTGTGTGCCGCGAGCTGGGATCGAACCAGCGACCTACGCCTTGTCGAGGCGTTGCTCTCCCGCTGAGCTACCGCGGCGGGAGCGGGGGCGGGATTCGAACCACGCGATTTCCGGCTTATGAGGCCGGCGAGGACGACCGAACTCCTCTACCCCGCAAGTGCCGCCGAGAGGAATCGAACCTCCGCAATCCGGATTAAAAGTCCGGAGCCCGGCCATCAGGCGCCGGCGGCATCGTGCTGCGCCCCGCGCTGGACTCGAACCAGCGACACCCGCTTTAGGAGAGCGGTGCTCTATCCGCTGAGCTAGCGGGGCAAGTGGTACGCCGGGTGAGATTCGAACTCACGCCCTACGGATTAAGAGTCCGCAGCTCTGGCCTCTGAGCTACCGGCGCATGGCGGTGAGGGAGGGAGTCGAACCCCCAAGGCCTTGCGACCCTGTCCGCTTTCGAGGCGGCGCCCGTCACCTATCGGGTGGCCTCACCATGAGTCGGGCTGGCCGGATTCGAACCGACGACCTCCGCGTCCCGAACGCGGCGCGCTACCAAGCTGCGCTACAGCCCGAAAGTCAGGACTGCTGGAGTTGAACCAGCCCCTCCGGTCACATCAGACCGGTGCGCTCCCACGTGCGCTACGCCCCGTTGGTCGGGATGGCCGGGCTCGAACCGACGGCCTCTGCACCCCCAGTGCAGCGCGCTACCGACTGCGCCACATCCCGATACGTACCCCCGGCGCGATTCGAACGCGCGACCCCTGGATCCGTAGTCCAGTGCTCTATCCGCTGAGCCACGGGGGCATGGTGTCGCCGGGCGGGCTCGAACCGCCGACCTCTTCCTTATCAGGGAAGCGCTCCAACCTGCTGAGCTACGACGACCTGGCGGAGGGACCGGGATTCGAACCCGGGACGAGGTTGCCCCCGTACTGCCTTAGCAGGGCAGCGCCATAGACCGCTCATGCCACCCCTCCATGATCTTGCGCGCCGACGACGGGACTCGAACCCGCGATCCCCTCGCTGACAACGAGGTGCCTTTGCCGCTAGGCCACGCCGACTGGACCGACTGATTTACGGCGCCGCCGCTCACCTCGCGAGCCTCACGGTCGGCGCCTTGTCCTCGTGTACCCCCCGTACAGCCGGAGACGGGGCGAGGGACGTGGAATCGGGCGGAATCGAACCGCCGGCCTCTGCATTGCGAAAGCAGCGCTCTACCAACTGAGCTACGACCCCATGGTCTTGCTACGTGCGCTCGGGGGGAGTCGAACCCCCACGCCTCTCGGCACACGGGCCTGAACCGTGCGTGTCTACCTGAGTTCCACCACGAGCGCGTGGTGCCGACGCCCGGTGTCGATCCGGGGGCCTGCCGGTTATGAGCCGGCCGCTCTACCACCTGAGCTACGTCGGCAAGGGAGAGCCAACGTCCGGACTCGAACCGGATCCTCCCGCTTACGAGACGGGTGCACGGGCCTGTCGTGCTGCGCTGGCATGGAGCCGGCGGCCGGACTCGAACCGGGCTGCCTCCGAGTTACAAGGACGGTGCTCTGCCTGTTGAGCTACGCCGGCGTGGTGCCCTCGGGGCGATTCGAACGCGCCACCTGTCGGCCGCCTCACGACCGTGCCTCTACCGTTGGGCTACGAGGGCATTGCGCTCCCGGGCCAGGATTCGAACCCAGCTCTCCGCATCCAGAGTGCGGCGTCATACCGAATAGACCACCCGGGAAGGGTGGCCGGCGGGCCGCGGTCCCGCCGGCCGTGATCAGCGCTGCATCATGCTCGACCAGGAGGGAACCGTCGGCTGCCGGAGCAGCTGCATGCCCGCCTCGGCGGGGGTGAGGTTCGCCTTGCGCTGGTTGCACGCGTAGCACGCGCTGATCGTGTTCTGCCACGTGTTCCGCCCGCCGCGGGAGCGGGGAAGGATGTGGTCGACCGTGGTCGCCGGCGCGGGGCAGTAGCCGCAGCGGCGGTCGTCGCGGCGCAGGACGCCGCCCTTGCTCCAGGCGGGCCCGTGGGTGTAGCGCCAGCGGGTGACGACGTACCGGACGAGCCGCAGTACGCGGGGCATCGGGAAGATGCCGAGGTGTCGGTCGGGCTCGGCTTCGTGGATCTCGGCGACCTGGCGCATGAGCATCCGGATCGCGTGTTTGATCGGGACCCGGTGCAGCGGTCCCAGGTCGGCGTTGAGGACGAGAACGGCGTCCACCGGGCCCTCCCTTCTTGTCGAGGCTGGTGGTCGTGAGAGCGGACGACGGGGATCGAACCCGCGACCTGCACCTTGGCAAGGTGCCGCGCTACCAACTGCGCTACGTCCGCATGGAGCCGTCGGCCGGGATCGAACCGGCGACCTGCGCCCTACCATGGCGCTGCTCTGCCAACTGAGCTACGACGGCAAGGTGCGCTCGGAGGGAGTCGAACCCTCACGCCCTGGCGGGCACCGGGGTTTGAATCCGGCGTGACTTCCAGTTCCACCACGAGCGCGTGTGGCTCCGGGTGCAGGAATCGAACCTGCGTCTGTGCCGGGGGCCAAAACCCCGTCGAGCCTGCCAGCAGCCCAACCCGGAATGACGAGCGGTACCGGGGAATTGAACCCCGATCCTCACCTTGGAAGGGTGCAGCTCTGCCGTTGAGCTAGTACCGCAGGTTGTTGCGTCGGCCGTACGGGGATCGAACCCGTGATTTCCTGGTTGAGGGCCAGGTGAGCGTTCCACTGCTCCGACGGCCGTTGTCTGAATGGCCGGACGGGATTCGAACCCGCATCATCGCCTTCAACGGCGGGGCTCTGCCAATTGAGCTACCGACCGGAAGCGTCCTCCTGCTCGGCGTGCCGTCGGAAGTCCGGCGTGCCGAGCTGGCGCGTCGGTCGTCTCGGTCCGGGCTTCCGTTCCCGGCTTCGGCGGCCTCGGCGGTCTTCCCTTGCGTGCCCTCCCCCCGACTTGAACGGAGTCCTCGGGGTCTTCACTCCCGTGCGCTGCCAGTTACGCCAGGAGGGCATCGGTACGTGGAGAAGAGGGGACTCGAACCCCTGGCCTCCGCCCTGCCGAGGCGGCGCTCTCCCATCTGAGCTACATCCCCATGGTCCGGGACCGGGGTGTCGAACCCCGTGTCTCTCGCTCCCAAAGCGAGCGGGTCAGCCGTCTCCCTCGTCCCGGAGGTGATGCCCCCGGCCAGCCCGTGTAGGCGCTGGCCGGGGGTATTTCTATGCCATCCACTGTGGAGTTGAGAATCAACAACGCCGCCGACCGCAGTCGGGACGAAAAGCAGGGGCGACAGGGCTCGAACCTGCAACCTTCGGTTTTGGAGACCGGTGCTCTACCAGTTGAGCTACGCCCCTATGAAGTTGTTCGAGTAACGAAAAAGCCGCCCTATCCCGGCGGGGTGGGCGGCTTCGCGTATGCGTATGCGCTATTCGCGCCGCCACCCCGGCTTCCAGTTCTGCTCGCTCGTGCAGAGGTCGTGGGCTCGCCCGGTCGAGGGCAGCACGACACCGCCGCGCGGCATGAACCGCGTGGATTCGGTGGAGGCGTACTGCAACACGGGGAACTCCTTGGGTCGGCCGGGTTGACCTTGTTCATTCAAGGTAAGCGCTGTGCGGCCGGGATGGCAACGGATATTCCGAGGCACATTCATGTGATTTCCGTCGAACCTACAATGAGTCACGGTCGGCGGACAGGCGCTTGAGCATTCCGGCCGTCGCGGTGATCAACATTTGGCCGTCCTCCCGCGTGTACTCGAAGTCCCTCGTCACGGCATCGTTGTGGCTGGCACCGCTCATCGTCGAGAAGAGGTCCTCGACCATGCACGCCCACCTCTCGGAGAGGGTCCGCTGTCGCGGGCTCTTCTTGACGGCCTCGGCGAACACCTTCTGCGTGCCGTACGCCTCACGGACCTGTTCCAACGCCTTGCGCGCCTGACCGACGGCAGAGGAAATGTTGCCCTCCCGCAGCAGATCACGCGCGTCCCGCAGCAGCTCCACCGCGTCGGCATAGTCAGCGCCGCTGACCATCGGCACCAACAGCTCGATGTAGGTGCCGCCCTCGACGCCCTCCAGGTTGTCGGCCCACTCGCCGCCCCCGATGTCAAAGGACAACTCCCCGGTCGGCTGCGCGAACCTGGCTGGCTTGCCCTCGTCCTGAAGAACCTGAAGTACCTGCAGGGCCAGGATCAGCCAGATCCGCTTGCCCGCGCGCTCTTCCTCGATCACCCGGAGCTGGTGGTCGCTGATGAAGCCGCGCATCTGGAACGCCCCCTGCTGAAGGATCGCGGTTACCAGGTGCTCGCTGTCCATCCGGCACACGTAGCGGCGGTCCTGCGAGGCGTTGCGGGTGCTCATGTACAGCGTCGCTGACAGCCGAAGGCGCTCGTCGAGGGGCTTTACCGGCCAGCCCTTTGTCTGTGGAAAGTCCGAGGGCGGCGGGCCCGCCTGCCGGTAGATGGTCAGGCTGAGATCGATCTGCGCACCGCCGATGCCAGGCGACATCCGAAGTGCGTGCCGCCCGGCGTCGATGTGCAGCATGGACTGGTCGTTGAGCGTGATGGCGGCTGTCATGGACTCACCATTCTCGGTCGTCGCGATGGCGCTGTGCCCGGACACCCTAGGCGACCTGTGCCAGAGGCGAGAGCGTTACCAAGGGTGTGTCTTGAGCAGGCCTGCCAAAGGCGGTGGGTCAACCTGCATGCGGATCCGGACCGTGCCCGCGAAGGTCCGGCTTGCCGCCGATCTTCTCGACTCGGCGCAGCATCCAATGTGCGGTCGCGTCGTCTACGAAGCCACCCTGCGGTCGGCAGCCCCACGGGCAGGCCATTTGCTCAACCAGGCCGTACAACCGACAGATCAGCGGCCGGGCATCGTACACGGTGCACCGGTTGAACTGGGACAACGCAGGACAGGGCATGTCCAGCGGGGCGATGTCAACGCCGCGCTCACGGATGCGCTGGCGCTCCGCTGCCGACATGACGATCGCGTTGCAGGAAGCCGAGCACAGGCCTTGGCACTCGATCTCCGGCAGCTCGGCATAGATCTGCTCCAACTCGGCCACCCGATCTCGGGAGCCGCGCGCCTGCCTCCGGCGGCGCGTCATAGCTGCCCCTCGACGTACTCGGCGGCGTGGTTGCGGAGCGCGATCTCCAGGCCGCGTCGGCCCGGGTCGCCCAGCTCTACGGCGTCGCGCCACGCCGCGATCGTCGCCCGGACCGCGGCGACCCGGCGCAGCGTCCGAGCCGGGTCTTGCCGCTGGATGTGCCCGGCGGTCGCCGTCTTGATTTCCTCGGCGTACAGGGCGACGTGGGGCAGCTTGTCAGCCGGGTCCCAGCCGGTGGGATACTCCTCGACCGACAGCAGCACCGGCGAGACGGCCGAGCCCTCGGCGTCCATCAGCGCCTCGTCGTGCTCAACCGGGTTGGGCACGACGGTGTCCCAGTTCGGTCCCACGCCCCACCGCCAGTGGTGGCCGCCGGGTTGCGGGGCCATGTTGCGCGGGCGGGATGCCTGCAAAGCCCACCACTCGTCGATGCCGAGGTGTCCCTCCAGCGCGTCGACCAGCTCGGCCATCTCGTCGGCGGACTGGCTGTCGGCACCGCCGGTCATCGGGAGGCATTTCGTTCGATCGCTGCTCGGACGCGCTCGTCGCGGTCCTGCGCCAGTAGATCGTAGGCGGTGATCGCGGGCCCGAACATCACGCCGGCGAGGGTGTCGGGTGTGAGCTGGCACCACGGCCGCCTGTCCAGCAGGCCCGTCAGGGCCTTCCAGAACTGCTCCCAGCCGTCCAGCTTCTCCCATGCCTCGTCGGCAGCAGTGACGGCAGCTTCTCTGGCACGGCGCACCTCTTCCGGCAGCTGGTCGTACGCCGCCCAGTCGTCTTCGTCGACGCCGTCCGGCATCGACGGGTACATGCCGGCCAGGTAGGCGCTGGGGAAGGCGTTGCCGGTGCTGTGCGAGGTGACGACCGGTTCGGTGTCGTTGGCGCGGAGCATGGCGGCGATGTCGTCCCAGCGCATGCCGCTGCGGTAGCCGGCGCCGCTCAGGCCGGCGTCGATGATGTCGGCGACCCATGCGCGGTGCTCGCCAGGGATGACGATGTGATGCCAGCCGTACAGCTTCGCGGCGAGCCGGATCGGGTCCGCGCCGGCTGCGAGTGCGGTGTTCAGCAGCACGTTGCCGGCGTTCACGTTCTCGCCGGCGACGTGGAAGGTCGTCTCGTGTGACGACACCGTGCCGAGCCGGAAGCGCAGCCCGTCGACGAGCCGGAGCAGGGACGTGGTGTCGTACCGGAAGGCCATCGGCGTACCGGGCCTCCAGTGCTTCGCCTGCTCGTCGAAGCGCGCGCGGTCCGCCTGCGCTTCCCGGAGGTTCCGATGCAGGTAGTTGGCGCCGTGTTCGCCGTCGGGGACCTCCGGGATCATCGCGAGGATCTTCGCGCACTGCGCGATGGAGTCCACTCCGACGTTGAGGTTCCACGCTGCCATCGCCGGCCCGGCGGCGAGGGTGCCGAGCCAGTGCCGCTCCGGCCCGGCGAGGGTGCTCTCCGCGCTGGGTGAGGTGAAGTAGAGGACGCTCATTCTGCGGCCTCGCCGGCCGTGGCGGCGGGCTGCACCCGCAGTTCCTGGATCGCCGCGGCGATCAGCGCGCGGGCCTTCTCTCCGTTGACGCGGGCGAGGTAGCCGTCGCCGTCAAATGCCCCGTCGACCAGTCCGGCGCGTACGAGCGCCTCGGAGAGTTCGAAGTCCCAGCCGCTGTTGCCGAATGGCCGCTTGCCGCTGAAGCCCTCACCTTCGCTCCACACCGCGGCGAGCAGTTCCACGAGGTAGTCACGGATAGTGGCGGCGTCGGTGTCGTTGTCCTGCATCGGGGTGTCGAGCACCTTGCGGGCGGTGGCCTGGTCGATGGTGGTCATGCGGGTCCTTCCGTTGGGGATGCGTTGCTAGTGCGGTGCGCCAGCTCTTCGTCGACGGCGACGAGCAGGCTGAGGGTCAGGGCCCCGGACTCGATCGGCGGTGCGGCTCCCTTCGGGCCGACCTGGTGCAGGGTGCCGGCGTCGCGGTGAGCGAGGACCCGCCGGAGGCCGCGGTGCAGGTTGAGCCGGATCGTTTCGAGGGTCGCGGTGGAAGCCCCGTCGAGGCTCACCGCCGGTCCCAGCGCGCTTCGCGCACCCGCCGTAGCCACGCCTCGATCGGGGCGGTGTCCGGCCGCTCGGGCAGCGGCGACTTGATCCGAGCCACGTTCCGCTCCGCCTTGGCGAGCAGGTCGCTCGCGATCTGGAGGTGTCCGCCGGCGACGGCGTCGCCGAAGTCGTGGTACCACTCCGGGCACTCCACGCGAACCGTCAGCGTGCCGGTGGCGTACAGGTCGAGGCCCTGCCGGGTGAGCCGGGCCAGGTGCCGGGCGTGCTTCGCGGTCCGCTTGCGGAGGTCGGCGGAGAACGAGCCGTCGCCGCGCTCCTTGAGCCGGTGGAACTGCTGGCGTGCGTAGCCGAGGTACGCGTCGCGAACGCGCGGCGCGGACAAGAACGCCGACCGCAGGTCGATCAGCTCCTGGCCCAGCTCCGTGCGGACCTCGTAGAGGTCATCGGGCAGCCACAGCAGCTCGAAGGCGGTCGGGTTCCCGCCGATGCACAGCATCGCGAACTTCCGCGCCTCGTGCAGCTGCCGATCGGGCTTTGTCGTGACGTGGGATTCGGCGGGCGGGGTCAGGCCATGCAAGGCCGCGGTCGGTACGGCGAACACGCCCAGGCGGTCGACGTCGGAGCCGGGCCGGGCCAGGCCGTAGGCGGTGGAGCCGACGATGCCGGATAGCAGGATGTGCACTCAGTCCCCCTGGTCAGATGTAGTCGAGGCGTCCTCGGTGTGCTGGTCGACCACGACGCCCTCGATGACGCGGCCGCGGTCGGCCGGCGGCGGTTCGGAGGGCGGGCCGGCCGGGGCGGCGCGCAGCGACAGGCCTGGATTGCCGCCGCACTCGTCCCGCCCGCGTCGCGTCGGGCCGAGGCGGTCGGTGCTGACGACGCGGCAGCACACTGTGCAGCTGGTGCAGCCGGCCACGATGCGCTCGCCGTCCGGTTCAGGCCGGTGGCTGGCGTGCACGGGGGTCACCCGGAAGGGCCGCTCGGGCGAGTTCATGCCGGCATGGCCTCGCCCTCGGCGATGAACGGCCCGGACTGAGCGTGCTCCATCAGGTGCCAGACGAGCCGGCCGAACGGCGCAGCGACCACGACCGCACCCACGTGCGTACCTGCCTCGTCGGGCATCGGCTGGCCGGTGCCGAAGACGCGGAACCTCCGGGCCAGCTGAGGCGCGCCCGAGAAGTGGAAGGCCCAGAACTCGACGACGTCGGCCCGTTGGGCGCCGACTTGAACAATCGCCCCGGACAGTGGGCGTGTGTGCCACTGGTCGTCGACCGGGACTTCGTATCGGAAGATCCGTCGCTCAGGCATGGGGCACGCCTCCTTGGTGGCTGCGGGTGAACGCCTCGATGGCGTCGAGGTGCTGGGGTCGCAGTCCGCGGCCGGTTCTCGGCCGGATCAGCAGCGCCTGCCCTCCGGCGGTCAGCTCGTCGTACAGCGGCCCGGCGGTGGGGGTCTCGTCGTCGTCGGTCCAGATCAGCGGCCGCCGCTCGGCGAGGACCTGCCGGACCGCGGCGAGTTTCGCGATCGACGCGGCGATGCCACGGACGTCGTCGTGGAACGCCCGGCCGAGCGGGGGGAGGCGGAACAGGCGTTCGAGCTGGTCGGCGTACGCGCACCAGGTCGAGCACCAGCGGATCTCCACCAGGCTGGCCCGGTGCAGCTCGTAGATGCGGGCGATCAGCTGCGGCGCCCACCGGATCTTGTGCTCGGTGGCGTTTTCGTAGGCGTAGCCCTTCCACGGGACGGCGTTCCAGCCGGGTCGGGAGGCGTTGATGACGCCGTCGACGTCGAGCAGCCACACGGGCGGTAGACCGGCCATCAGAACGGGGCCTCGCTGTCGAAGCCGGATCGGCGGCGGAAGCGGTTGAACTGCCACAGCCTGGTGATGCGCCAGACGACCCGGAACCGCAGGGCCTGGAGGCGAGTGGGGCGGCAGTACCGGCACCGGTCGCCGGAGTCACCACACGCCGGGCAGTCGGGCTCCTCCTTCGGTGGGCCGAGGCAGACTTCCGGGTTGCCCTCCTCGTCCCAGGTGCAGCACTCGGGCTCGAAGTGGATCACCGGGAGTCACCCTCTAAGGCAAACAGTGCGTGCGGTGCCCACGCCGACGTGGTGACGGTCTGCTCGATCACCTCTGCGTTGGCCGCCCGCCAGCCCGGCGATTCGGCACGCCGACGTCGGTGGTAGTCCACGCGCTTCTGCGCGGCTTGCAGCGGGTGGAGCAACTGATCCTCGACGTGGCCGTCGTCGAAGGTGATCCGCACGCCGTACTGGACGCGGGTCTCGGCCGGCAGGGTGGTCCATTCGGTGATGCCATCGCGGTGCCAGCCGCCGTGCCCGCTGGGCAGCTCGCACGCCAGCCGCAATTGCGCCGGCGATACCGGGCCGGCTGCGCCGCACCGGCCGAGGCTAGCCAGCAGGGCGCGTCCGTACGCTGTGAGCATCCGGTCGTCGGGCTGCGCGTGGCCGTTCTGCTCGGCCCATAAGCGGGCGGCGCGGAACGCGGCGACATCGTGGGCGCGGTCGGGGTCTAGCGGCGAGCTGTCCACCGGATCGATCCGGTCGAGGATGAGCAGCCGGTCCGCGAGGCCGTTCACCTCGACCTCGTACCGGCCGGGCGCGACGTTGGTCAGGCTGGCCCGTTCGGCGTAGGCGAGCTTCGCGACCGAGCAGGTTCCGGCACCGGTGCAGGTGCTCGGGTGGTCGATCGCCCAAGGGCCCCCGCGCAGTTCGATGATGTGGCGCGGGTGGGCGGCGGAGGGGATTCCGGTCACCGGCTTGTCCTCTGCTCTCGGGTGGCACGCCACCTGTCGGTGGCAGTCTTCGCCTGCGCCGGGGTGAGCCAGTGCAGGCACGGGTACGCGGCGATAACGCCGAGGCTTCGTCGCATCTGATCGACGGGATGGGCGCAGACCGGGCAGGCGGGGCGTGTCAATGCGACGGCTCCGGCTGGGCAGTCGGGGGCAGGGCGACGGTTGCGATCAGGATCGGGTGTGGCTGCCACGACAGGTGGGCGTGCAGAATCCGTCCCTGCGACGCGACGTCGGCGAGGTTGGTCGACTGCTGCACGTCGTTGATCCGGGCAACCAGCCGAACGGTGCGGTGCTCGCTGGCGAGATCGACCGTCACATGGTGGATCTCGTCCACGGTCGTCCAGGTGAACGTCTCAGCGAGCTGCGCTGCGCGGAACCCGGCCATCCGCTCGGCGACCTGCCGCGCCCACTCCGGGACGCGCGGGTCGTCTCGTTCACGGATGACATGGTTGGGCAGGGGCATGCCCCTGGCCGGCAGATTGGAAGCGACCCGGGCGGCGGTGGCGTCGAGCTTGGTGAGGGTGATCGGCCCTGCGTTGATGAGCGCCCGGGTACGTCGGTCGTGGTCGGCGGCAGTCCACGTCCTCGCGAGTTGAATCAGGGCTTCCTCGCGGCTCGGCGGGCGGTTGGGAATCACGGCGCTTGCTCCTTGATCAATCCTTTGGTTAACGGGTGCCGCCTCTGCAGCGGTGGCGGATGCTGAGACGCTGGTGCGGCGGTCATCGCCTCCGTCGCCGTTCTCGCCGAGGTGGCCGGTTCGGATTGACTGGGGGCGGGCATGCTGGTTCCCACCGGGCGCCCACGCGCCGCCAGAGGCACTGTCCGGCGGCGCGGGCCTGCGCGACGGTCCAGCGGGAGCCGTCGGCCATCGTTGCGTCCTCGTAGGTAATGGCCCCGTCCCTAGAGAGCGCGACGAGGCGTCCGCAGCGGCACCGGCCGCCGGTGAGCAGCTTGCGGGCGAGCGCGTCGGCGGCTTCGGCCGGGCCGGGCTGGTCTTCGACGAAGAGCCGCACGCCGCGGTACTGGACGTGTGCGTACCAGCCGGCCTGGTCTACGGGGACGTCGTCGTGCAGGTAGCCGAGTTCGAACTGCCGGCCGCCGGCCCGGGCGATCAGGTCGGTGCAGGCCAGCACGATCTGGTACTGGGTGGGGCCGAGTTCCCTCATGCCGCCGCCCGGATCCGGGGGTCGGCGAGGAATCCGCTGACCAGCCATTCGGCGCGGCGGCGGACCTCGCCGACCTTCAGGTGCTCGACGAGGCTGCGCCGGCCGAGCTTGGCCAGGGAGTCCGCGCACTCGTTGAGCAGGTGCCCGCTGTGGCCCCGGACCCAGGTCGCGTGCAGGTTGCCGGGGTGGGCGGCGACGAGGCGGGCGAGGCGGGTGAGCATCGGGGTGTGCTTCTGGGAGCCGAGGTATCCGGCCGGCATGCGCAGTTCTCCCTTGGTCCAGCTGCGCAGGTAGCCGATGGCCACCTTGGAGTCGAGCATGATCGTTACTCGCCGGTGGGGCAGTTCCTCCTTGACGGCGTGGTAGACGGCGCGCAGCTCGGCGACGACGGGGATGTCGCGGCCGATGAGCACCGCGGGCTGCGGGCACCAGCCGGTGCCCCACCGGCCGTCGGTGGACAGCCATCCGAAGCCGGTGCGGTAGGAGTTACGCAGACGGGCGTCGCTGGATCCGTCGGTGGCGAACACGAGTGGCACGCCGGCCGGCGCCGCGACCCGCCCTACCACCAGATAGCTCACGACGGCTCTCCTGTCTCCGCGTCGCCGTCGGCCCGCTCGGCGAGGGCGACGCCGTTGGCGGTGAGCGCGGCAGCGACGGCCCGGGCGGTGTCCGGGCCGCCGAAGTCGAGGGCGGCGGCCAGGGCGCGGATCAGCGCGCCGACGGGCATGGTGCGCGAGTGCGGGTCGGGGTGGCAGTCGAAGTCGACGGCGGTGCCGCCGTAGGCCGGGCCGCGGAAGAAGTGCCCGGCGACGGTGAGGGCCTGGTCCCCGGGCCACGGCGGGATGATGGCGGCCAGCCAGGCGCGGACTTCGTCGGCCAGATCCTTGTCGGTGGCCTCGGTGCGCTGGAGGTGGGTGGCGGCTTCGTCGGCCCGACCGCGCCGGTACGCGTTGACAACCAGCGCGGTCGGGATGCCGTCGAAGGTGCGGTGCAGGGCCAGCACCGCGCGGTCGGCGGCAGCGAACAGCTCCGGGGGGACGTCGCGGGCGTACCCGTCGCCGGTGGGTGTGGGCGCCATGGTTAGAAGTCCCCTTCGGCGACCTGGAAGACGGTCAGGCCGTGCGCGCGCCACATCTGGACGACGCGCTGCCGGTCGTCGAACACGCCGATGACGCGGTACTTCTCGCGAACCTCGCGGTCGAAGATCTCCGCTTTGACGATCGCGTCGTCGCGCTTGTCGCCGACCTCGCGCATGAACAGGCCCAGGTACGGGACCTGCACGTGCTCGGCGATCCAGTGGGCGGTGGCGTCGAAGGCGGTGTGATCGCGGCCGGAGCAGAAGACGACTCCGTAGCCGGCGGCGTGCATGGCCCGGACGGCGAGGATGACCGGCTCGTTCGGCAGGTCCTCGCCGACGCGGGTCATGTCGTAGGGGCTGCGGCCGAATACCGGCCGCAGGGCGACGGTGCCGTCGATGTCGACCAGCACCACGGGCGGGGCGCCCGGTACCGGCACGTACGGCTCCCACGACGGCAGGGTCTTGAGCTTCGGCATGGGCAGCCGGCCCTTGTGCTGTGCCAGGTATCTCTGGTGGGTGTTGCGGAGGAACTCCTCGCCGACGCGTTCGCGTCCCGTGCGCTGCGCGTCTCGGGCGATGCAGGTTTCGAGCGGCACCATGAGGAACTCGTCGCGCAGCTCGAAGTCGGCGCCGGTGCGGACGGCGATTTCGATCCACGTCTTGACGTAGTCGGCGGCGAGGTTCATGTCGTCGACGACCACGTCAACGCCGGCGCGGAGTAGGTGCTCGACCTGAGCCTGCTGCGCGATGGTGACCTGTTCCTCGGCGGCCTTGTCGTAGGTGCGGCTGCCGTGGAGCTGGTCGCGAATCTCGTCGCGGTTGCAGCGTGCGACGAATCGGCCCTGCTCGACCGCTTCGGCTTGGAGGTGGCGGGCAAAGGTTGTTTTGCCGGAGGCGGGCAGGCCCCGGGTCGCGGTCAACCGTGGCCGCCGGGTCATTGGTCGTCTCCCGTGGGGTGGTGCACTCTGCTGGCCTTTCGTCGCTGGGTCCGGGCGCGGGTCGCTTGGTCGTAGGCGGCGGGGTTGAGGGCCTGCCTGACGGTCTCGCTGCTCCAGCCGGTGATCGCTCGGATCTGCGCCGAGGTCAAGCCGTTGGCTCGTGCCCGCTGGACCGCCGTGGTGCGTGCTGCCCGCCTCGTCTGTTCGGCCGCGGCGCGGGCCCGCTGGATGCGCTCACCTGCGGCCGCGTAGTCGCGGGCGGCGGCGAGCAGGAGTTCCTGCTCCCTCTGGAAGTCGGTCATGTCCGCCTCAGTGTCGCCCAAGCCAGGCTTGCAATGCAAGGAAATGAACGATAGCTTCGCGGAAGTTCCCACTAATCGCCGCTTACATTCGAGCATGATGCCAGGCGAGCGGCCTTACCGAGAACATCGGAGGCACGGTGAGCCACCACGAGACCGTCAGCACAGCGACCGCCGCTCCCAGCGGCCCGACGCTGCGCCCGACCAGGGAGCGGATCACGCTGCTCCAGGACGTCGATCACGGCCAGGTCGTGTTCTCCACCTGGAGCAACACCGCGCTGAACCTCGCCACCCTGCCGGGCCGACCCGTGCTCCGCGAGACCGCCGAGATGCGGCAAGCCGGGTGGATCGACGTAGACCTCAGCGAGGGGGCAGACACCCTCGGCTCGTACCCCTACGCCCTGACCGACGCCGGCCGCGCCATCCTCGAAAACGGCGTCAAGTGACGACGCCGATCTTTCCGATCACCGCACCCACGGCCCCGGAGAAGGCCCACCCGACGTTCTGCGCCTGCCGCCGCTGCACCGACAAGTTGCTGGCCCGCCTCGCCCGGCCGCTGGTGACACCGGCTCCGCTGACGGACCCGGCTCTGACCCGACCGCCAGCGCCCGAAGAAGCCGACCGTGAGCGATGACCCGAACAGCGAGCGCGTCTACAACCCCGACGGCTGGGGCTGCGGGTTCCTGATAGCCGTCGTGGCCCTCACCCTGCTTCTCCTCCTCGCGGTGCCCGCTGTGGCCGCCGCCCTGACCTGAACCGCCCCTACCGAGAGGAATCGTCGTGCGGATACGCGACTACGGCACCCACCATCCCGAGTCCGAAGCGCTCCTCGCCATCGGCGCAGGAGACGAGGACACCGCCACCCAGGTGCTCGGCGACATGTCCGGTGGCGAGCTGGCGAAGCTCGTCCGCGACGGACGCCAGCTGGTTGACCTGGCCCGTCAGGAGGCGCAGAACCGTGGCTGACCACACCCCGACGGCCACGCCGCCCGACGCAGCGATGGAGGGCTGAGCGATGCCAGTCCGCAGGAACATCGTCCGGGGTCTGGTCCACCGCGTCGTGGGCATCCACGTCTGGAACGGACTCACCGGCGAGCCCGTAACCATCCCCCGCCAGATGCGGAAACGCGTCGTGGATGCCGCCGACCAGCTCTACGACGAGGTGATCCGCCGTATCGACTGGAAGCGGATCCACATCGAGGCGAACAGCCGGCATCTGCAGCTACACGAGTTCCGCGGCGAGGGGCCGTGCGCCGAGTGCATCCAGCAGGCGCTGCTGTACGACGAGGCAGGGTTAGGCCTCAGCCGCCTACACCGCTGGACCGAGATGCCCACCATCCCGGAACGCAAGACTTGCCCGGACTGGGCTGCGGTGTTCGCCGACGCGCTGCGTTGGCGCCGGTCGGACGACAGGACGCCGACGCCCGGCGTGCCAGCACCCGGCAGCCGACCGCCGTGCGAGTTCGACGACTGCGACGGCGACGAGCTGCCAGCGGTCGCGGTGGTGCCGCTGACGAGCACCGGCATGACCGTGCCGTACCGGTGGGCGCTGTCCTGCGCGGCGTGCCTGCCGGACTGGCAACGCTCCAACCCCGACGCGCAGCCCATCGCGCTCGCACCCTCACCCACCACCACCCGGGGAGAAGCATGATCACCGTCTACGGCGCCAGTGACGACCTCATCGAGATCGACGGCGACATCAGCGAGGAGTTCGGCTACCACAACGAGGACAAGGGCGACCTGCTCGCGTTCTCCGACGGCACGGTCCTGCGGATCGTCTTCACCGACGCCGCGATCTGGCGCATCACCACCGTGGCACGCGGCTCGGCCGAGCTGACCATCGAGCAGGCCCCCGAGGACGACGAGAGCAACTACACCGACCGGGCGACGCTGATCGGCGCGGTCTGGGTGGTTCACGGGCTCGCCCTCGCCCGCTGATCGCCGACCTGGTCGTCACCGTCGCGCCGGAACCAGCTCGCCCGGCGCGTGCGGCGGCTACCCGGCCGCGCAGCCTCTTTCTTCAAGGACGGAGACAGCCCCTTTGAACCAGTCCGCCCCCACCTACTCGGTCGCGCGCAGGGATCGGGTCCGTGCCGACCAGGTCCCGCAGGTCCTCGACGCGATGCGTTGCGCGACTGAGCTGATAGTCGCCCACGGCCTCTATCTGTCCGACATCTCGATAACGCCTGCCCGGCCCAAGACGCGTCGTTTTGACAACGAGGCCGCCGAGTGGCTGCCGGCCCTGTCGGAGATCCACGCGACACTGCCCCATGCGCCTGGCGAGTTGCTGCGCTGGCTCGACCTGTTCCAAGCAGAGCCTGTGCGGGCACTCAAGGTTAAGTCGGAGACCCTGTTCCGGGTGCGCGTGCGCCGGTACGGCTACGAATGGCGGTTGTCGTCGTCCGTAGCCGCGCCCGGTCAGGGCCCACGCCTGCCGGGCCTACGGCCGCGGTGGAAGTCGCACCCGGGCTCACCGCCGCGGGCGTGGATCAGCCGAGCTGAGCTTCGTACCGCCCTGGCCAGCCTCGGCGTGCTTCGGCGAGAGCCGGGCGCAGAAGAACTGGTACCGCTCCAACTCCCGGATCGATCATGACGCCCCAGCGGTGGCCGGTGGTGTGTGCCACCGGCCACCGGCCTCAACACCTCGCCCCTGACGCCCGCTCGTGGGTCAGGGGCGAGCTCATGCGCGTGGCCGTGAAGCTCCGCGAGGAGCACGGAACCCAGATCGGCGTCTCCGGCATGGCCCTGGGCGTCGACACCTGGTGGGCCCAAGCGGTGCTCGCCGCCGGGATGGAGCTGTGGGCATACGTGCCGTTCCCTCAGCAGCCCGCGAAGTGGCAGCCGGCCGACCAGGAGGAGTGGCGGCGTCTGCGGGCGCTCGCCAGCCGGGTCCGCGAGTTCGGTCCGCGCTACGACGTGCGGCTGCTGCATGCCCGCAACGACGGGATGCTCCTGGACGCGAAGGCCGTCACCGCGGTCTGGCTGCCCGGCAAGAAGGACGGCGGCACCTACTCCGCTGTGAGGAAAGCCGGCCGGCTACGCCTCCCGGTGATCCACCTCGACCCGCGGCGGCTGCGCACGAGCCTGCCAAACACCGAACCGGCTGCGGGAGCTGATCGCGGCGTAAGGCCGGATTACTCGGGGGACGCGCCGACATCGTCGGCGGAACGGACACGCTCGGATGCTTCCAGCAGCGCGGCCACGTCCTGCGGGTGGCAGATCCTCCCAGCCGGCGGTGACTTGTAGCGGATGACGTACCGCACGCCCTCGATCGAAACGGGCGACTTCAGCCACCGGTCGACCGCGTGTCGACTGACCGGGCGGTGCGGGGTGCTGAACAGCTCGGCGACCTCGGCGACGGTCAGCCACGCCGCGTCGTTGTCGGGGCCGAGCGCCAGGCGGCTGCGCAGGTCCCCGCCATCGCTCATCCTCGCCCCTTGATCGCCTCGTGTTTGCGCCGATCGTAACGGTCGGTCGGCTAGGTGGCGATCACCAGCCGCAGTCGGTCGGAAAGACGTCACCCGTCGGTCGGTCTGTCGGTCTGTCGGTCGGTGGGGGGTGGGCGCGGCCGACCGACCGCGTCGCCGGCTCGGCAAGCTGCTCGCCGCCGCCGGTCGCCTGATCGACGGCCAGGCCGACCGACAGCCGACCGACCCGGTCGCCCCGGTCGGCGCGGTCGACCGCGCCGACCGACCGCCGGTCGACCGACCGAACCGAGGCGACCGACCCACGCGGCAGCCGACCGACCGCACCGACCGACCGCCGGGCCCGGGGCCGACACCGGCAGACGGGCGACCGACCGGCCGTCGGTCCGCGCCGCCGCGGCCCGCCCGGCCCAAGCAGGAGGCCACCCGCCGCAAGGACCGCTCCCCGACGCAGCTCGGCACCGGGGCGCGCATCGGCCTGGTCGTCGTGGCCGTGCTGATGGCGGTGGTCGTCGCCGCGCCGGTCGCTCTGTCCGCCCAGGACCTCATCGACTGGGCGGCCTCGCCCACCGGCCTCGGTCTGGACCGCTTTTGGGCCGCGGCGGTGTTCATCGCCCTGGACGCCGCCGCCGCGGTGTGCGTTCTGCTGATGGTCTACTGCGCCGTCCGAGGCGAGCCCGCAGGGGCGTTTGGCCTGTTCGTGTGGGTGTTCGCCGGGACCAGTGCCTTCGCCAACTACCGACACGGCAGCCGCGTCGGGGCGCCGGACGACGCCTGGTGGTTCTTTCCGCTGATGTCGATCCTCGGCCCCGCGCTGATGGAGCTGGTGCTACGACGGGTCCGCACGTGGGTGCAGCGCGACGACAACCGGCGCAGCCGCACCCTCCCCTCGTACGGGTGGCGGCGGTGGATGCCGGGCATCGGTTCGTTCCGGGACACCTTCGGCGCGTGCCGCACGGCGATTCTGCTGGGTATCGACACCGTTGACCTGTCGATCGACTGGTACCACTACCTGTGCCCTGACGGGTCGCTGCGGATCGTCCGCGCCATGCGCAAGCTCGACATCACCGCCGAGCAGCTCCCCCGCGAGGTCGACCCGAGCAGCCCTGACGAGCTCGGTCGGCTCCTGCCGCCCCCTGGCGTCGAGCGAGTCGACGACTCGACCGACCGAGGCGGTCACCGCTACCCGTGGCCGACCGACCCGTCGACGGCTAGGGACGCCGACCGACTCAACGTCGATCGACGTGCCGACCGACGGACGGACGAGCCGACCGACCGACGGACCGACCGACCCGACGAGCCCGCACCGACGGACCCCCGACCGACGGCTGCGCCTTCGAACAGCGGACCGACCCCGACCGACCACCCGTCGACCGACCGACCGACCACCACCAACCGCGCATCGACCGACCGGACGGACTCGACCGCCGACGGGCAGTCGGGCAAGGCCGTGCACAACACGGCGTCGATCCAAAACGCCGCGATCCTGCGGACCAGGTACGGCCGCGAGGTGCCGCCCCTGGCAACCGTCCGGGGCGACCTGAAGTGGTCCTACGAGCGGGCGAAGAACGCGATCGCCGCATACAAGGACCGAGCCGACGTCGCCTCCGACAGCGCCGCTGAGCCAGCTCCGGCGGGGGCGTGACCGATGACCGGACCGCGTCGGCGGCGGCTCCCGAGCAAGGCCGCGCGCGGCCTGCGCGTGGCCGCCGTCGACAACGGCCCGGACGGCCAGGGCGCATATCGGATGTCGCATGTCGGCAGCCGACATCACCACCACCCAACCACGTGTGAGCAGCGAAAACACGGCAACAGCCGCCCGTGAAGTCGGCATGTCGGTACCACATCCGACATCCCACGAGGAGGAAGGAGGGACACGATGGACACCGAGACCGAAGCGGCAGAGAACACCCCGGGAAGCGCCAGTGAGACGGCCGGCTTCCCCGATCCGGCCTCCTGGATGCCCGATCCCGATGTCGTTCCGGACGTCCCGGACCTGTCCATGTGGGTGCCCGCCGGCTCAGACCCCGAGCTGGACGTGGAGGAGCCGCGCGAGGGCATCGGGGCTCTCATCGCCGGCGCCGGTCTCCTGACCGCCCTGATCGCCGGTCTGGGCGTCTTCAACGTCTGGGGCGGTGTCGGCCTAGCTGCGGCAGCCGGCACCGCAGGAGCGGGCGCGGTGTTCGGGCCCGTCGCGCTCGCCGACTACAAGCGGCGGTTGAAGAACGGCCCCCGCCGAGGACAGCAAGGCCGCAACGGCTGGTCGCTGCGCCGTCCTGCCGCCGGTCGCAATGCCATGTCGACCAAGCGAAACGGGCGGACGGGCCGCCTGTTCTCGGCCAGGCGTGGCCAGGCTGCGGCTCGCCGCGCAGCCACCTCGGGCGGGGCGGGGAGAAAGTCGACCGCCGGTCGGTCAGGGTCTGCGCTACCCAAGGGCGGTCGGTTGACGTCGGTCGGTCGGAAGTCGACCGGCGCGGCCCGGTCGGTCGGTGCGGTCAGTCGACCGACTCGTGCCGGTGCTGGTCGGTCGACCGGCGGCGCGCGTTCACTGCCCATCGTCGGCGGTCTGCGCGAGCGACTGCGCCGTCGCCGTGAGCCGATGCGCGCCGCACGGCAGCAGCACCGCGTCAGTCAGCTCCGCAAGCGGTTGCAGGAGCGAGCCGCCCGAGCCGACGCCCGACGGCAGCGACGGCGCAGCCGCTGGGCCAGCGTCGGCCGCGGCCTCGGCCGTGGTCTGGCCGCCGTCACCGTCCGGCCTGCCCGCTGGGCTGGACGGCAGGTCCGCCGCCCTATCGTCGCTGCGTGGCGGCGCAGCCGGTCGTCCCGCCTCGCGCGCATCCTGCGCGTCGTCGGTCTCGGCACGCTGCTGTCGATGGCGCTGTCGTCGCTCGCCCGGTCGATCGGCGACGTGCTGCGCAGCATCCCCGGCTGGATGTGGGCTCCGGACACCGAAGAGCAGAAGGCCGCGAAGGCTGCCCTCCGGGAAGCCCAGCGGTGCGAGGCCGCCCGCCCAGATCAGCAGGGGAATCACTCCGTACATCTGCATGATCGCGACGACAGTGAGCCATGCCCCGGAAGCCGCCCCGGTTGCCCCCATGTAGAGGCGGGCTACGTCGGCGAACTTCTCGCCGGCGGCGCTGAGGACGCCGGCGAACGTGGCGACCACGCCGACGAAGACGGTGACGAGCGCCAGGCCCCACGTCGGGTACTGGCCGACGTTGCGGACGGTCTCGATACCAGAGCCGAGCGCGGCCACGACGAGCGCGCCGAAGAGGGGATGCAGGAATGCCCGATTGCGCCAAGGCCGGCCGAGCCACGTCAGCGGCTTGACCTTGATGGGCCGCTGCTTGGCCGGCGCCCTGCCGGTCTGGGTGGTCATCGCTGCATCCCTTCCTCGCCGTCCCGGGTGGGTGGGCGGTGTCAGACGTTCGCGGACTCTTCGGCGGGCCGCGGGTTCTCGTGTCGCTGGATGTCGGCGTCCTGGACCTCTCGCCAGGTGGCGTAGACGTCGTCGCCCTCGTCACCCATGGCGGTCAGGCTGTTGGCGACGTCGCCGACGTAGTCGCAGACCTCCGCCTCGACGAAGGTGTCGCCGTCGAGCTTCTGACCGAACGCGGCGACGATCTCGCCGATCTCGCGGAAGGCGTCGCCCATCGTGCTGAGAAGGTGGTCGGTGTCGGGGACGCCTTCGCCGGGGCCGGGCATCTCCCAGCTGCCGAGCTGGTCGCGGAACGTGTCGACGATGGCATCCCACAGGGGGTGCAGTGCGGTGCCGTCGGCCATGAGGTGTCCTTTCACAGGGCGAGGGGTGGGTACGGCCGGGGCGTCGAAGCG
>NZ_LEKG01000330.1:0-3004 GCF_001029515.1 Micromonospora sp. RV43
CCTCGCGATCGCCTACCGAGCCCGAGCGACCGATACGAAGCCGGTGTTCCCGGATGTCGATCCCGCCCGCCCCGCACAGCCGCCCGGCCGTGTCCCGGGTCGCGAGGTAGATCGTGAAGTCGTACCGGTCGTCCGCGCCGACCCGCTGCAACCGCAGCCTGCCGCCGTCGACCCAGCTACCCGGGCCGGCCAGGGCGCGCTGCACCGCCTCGCCGAACGCGCGGACCTCCTCGCCGGAGCCGTTCTCCACCGCCACCCGGTAGCGGCGCAGCGTCCCCGAGCGGCCGAGCACGCCGCTGGTCCGGTCGTCGTACGCGAAGCTGCCCCGGCCCTTCGCCGGCCCCGGGCCCGCCAGCGTCAGCACCGGCGCGGCCGGCGAGCTGGGCGTCACCGCCGGCGGCGGCGCGACGCTCGGCGTGGACGGCTCCCGCGTGGGCGCCGGAGGCTGAGCGACGAACCCGTCGGTGATCCGCGTCCCCGCGCCCGCCGACGGCAGTTGCACCGCCACGCCGACGCCGACCGCGGCGGCGGCAGCGAAGGCGCAGACCACGAGCGCGGTACGCCAGTGACGAAGCGAGGAACGGGAGCGGGCGGCACGAGGACGGCGGGAGCTGGGCATCCGGCTCAGCCTGCCATGTCACGCTCCGTTCCGCTCTCCCCCATGCCGGTGGTGAGCGACTGTGTCGCCTCGGCGAGCAGGCCGAGCACCGCCCGCGCCACGGTCCGGGGCACCTCCAACTGGGCCACGTGCCCGACGCCGTCGAGCATCAGCAGCCGGCTGTCCGGGATGACCCGGGCCGCCTGCGGCGCCACCCGCACGTCGACCAGCCGATCCTGCCGCCCGCCCACCACGAGCGTGGGCGCCCGTACCGCCGCCGCCTGCCGCCAGAGCGCGCCCTCCCCCGGCAGGTACGAACGCAGGAAGCTGCCGACCAGGCCCCGGAACGTCCGCACGTACGCGGCGGCGTAGTGGGCCGCCTCGTACCGGACCCGGATCTCGTCGATCGCCTCCTGCCGGCGCTGATCGCTGATCCGGGTCAGGTCCGCCACGCACGCCTCCATCACCTGCTGCGCGGTCACCTCCGGGCTGAACTGGGCCAGCCGCCAGGCGGCCAGCCGTTCGCCCCGGGGGATCGCCAGCAACGGGAGCATCCGCCCCTGCAACGAGCGGCGGAAGTCCAGGAACGGCAGCGCGGGCGAGACCAGTGTGAGCGTGCGGACCAGGTCCGGGCGCAACGCCGCCACCCGCACCGAGATCGCGCCGCCGAGCGAGTTGCCGAACAGGTGCACCGGACCCCGGTCGCTGTGCTCGATCCAGCGGATCACCCGCTCGGCGAAGGACGGGATCGTGTAGCGCGGCCCCGGCTCGCTGCGCCCGAATCCGGGCAGGTCGATCGCCTGGCCGTCGAGCCGGTCCGCGAGCAGCCCGGCCAGGTCGGTCCAGTTCTGCGCCGATCCGCCGAGGCCGTGCACGTACAGCGCGGGCTCCGCGCCGGGACCGGTGGCCGGGGTGTCGCGGACGTGCACGAGCGTGCCGTCGAGGCGTACGTGCCGGCCGGGCCAGGGCGGCGGGACGTGGTGGGTGGGAAGGCTGTGCTCCGGCCACAGTGCGGCGCGCTTCATGCCTCCAGTCTTCCCCGCACACGCCGTACCGCACACCGGCTCAGGAGAGCAGCGCCTCCAGCCGCCGGTTCACCGCCGCGAGCGTGGCCCGCACGACCGCCTGCCGGGGATCCCCGGCCACCAGCGCCGAACCGGCCAGCTGCTCCACCCAGCCGTCGCAGACCAGCAGCACCACCACTGTGGCGACCTCGCAGTTGCCGAACGGCACCACGGCGGCGTGCTCCACGAAGCACCGGCCCCGCTCGCCGGCCGGGACGACCCGGCCGAGCAGCTCGTCCACCGCGGCGGCCGCGGCCACCGCACAGAGCCGCAGCACGTACCCGTCGACAGCCGGGCCGGTCGCGTGCCCCTCGGCCGTCCGGTCGCCGGCGACCAGGCGCACCTCGGTGGTGGCGTCCAGGCCGAACGTGCTCACCAGGACGTGCTCGATCACCACCCGCGGCCCCGGCACGCCGCCGGTGTCCAGCGGTCGCGACGGCGCGGTCTCCGTCGTGGTCATCTGCCCACCGGAGTACGACGTACCGAGCGTAACCGGGCTGCCGGTGGACATGCCGGTCGGCGCGGAGGCCAGCGACGTCTCGTCCACAGCGGCCCGGCCCCGGTGGGTGGCCTGCCGGCGGCGGCGCGGCGGCTCGTCGCCGTCGCCGGGCGCCTCGGCCGGGCGCGTGGCGCGGTCCGCACCGAACCGCGCGTCGCCGGAACGGTTCGCGGCCGGACGTGCCACACCGGCACGCGCCGGCATCTCGTCGCCGCCCGTCTCCTCACCGTTACGGGCCTCGCCCGGCTCCGCCTGCGGGGCACGGGCCTCGACCGGTGCCGGCTGCGTCCCGGGTGCTCGTGTGTCGCCCGCGCGCGTCTCACCGGAGCGGTCCAGCCGGGCCGACCGGCGGCGCAGCGGGGCCGGGGGCGGTACGGCGGGCGCGCCGGGCAGGTTCTGCGGGGCGGCGGCCAGACCCATCCGCTCCTGGAGCAGCCGGGCCACCATGCGGCTGACCTCGGCCGGGTCCGCGCCGTCGGCCAGGTCGAGCCGGAGGCTGTGCGCGCCGGCCGGGGTACGGCGCAACGCGGCGTCGCGTACGCCCGCCACCTCCCGGACCGCGTCGAGGATCGCGTTGACGTCGAAGCCCTCCGGCCGCTCCCGCAGTGGCGCGGGTTCGTCGTCGCGGCGCAGGTGGGTGGCGATGCGGGCGAGTTCGGGGGTCTCGGCGGACGGTTCCACTGCCGGTGGCTCCGGCACGACGGGCACGTCCGGTTCCGAGGGGACGCGCTGCGGCAGCACGGGGGACGGTTCCTCCGGTCGGGGCTCGGCGACCGCGTCGGCGGCCGGCACCGGTTCCGGTGCGGACCGGCGGGCCGCGTAGGGAGGGGCGCTCGTCGGGTG
>NZ_LEKG01000331.1:0-2967 GCF_001029515.1 Micromonospora sp. RV43
CTCCAGGTGCCGCTGCCGGACATGGCCGACCAGATCCAGGCCGAACAGCAGCCGCCCGTGCGCCGCCCCACTCGCGATCGCCGCGACCGCACCGGCGAAGGTCACCGAGTCCCACACGACGAGATCCGGACGCCAGTCCCGCGCGAACGCGACGAGATCGTCGATCATCCGATCCGGGCACAGCGTCCGGAAGCCGAACATCGTCACAGCCGTCAGCTGCCTCTGCACGTACTCGTAGGTGAGGATCTCGTCGCGCAGCTCGCTGATGTCGGCCAACTCGATGTAGTCCGCCGGCGCCGGCTCGTCGTCGGGCGCCTCCTCGACCTCGCGCCGGTGCTGCTCGTCCAACTCCCGCACCTGCTCCTGCTGGTTCAGCGGCTCGCCTACCGCGACAGCGGTGAGCCCGGCGCCGGTGATCGCCTCCGTGAGATCCGGCTGGCTCGCCACCCGCACGTCGTGGCCGGCCGCCCGCAACGCCCACGCCAGGGGCACCTGCGCGTGCAGGTGCGTCGGCTGGGCGAAGGTTGTGAAGAGCACCCGCATCGTCAGCCCCGGCGGGCCTGCTCCGCGTACGCCTTCGCGTGCCGCATCGTGGTGCCGCTGTTGCGCCCGAGCGCGGCGCGGATGTACGAGCGAGCGTCGGCGACCGTGGCATCCTCACCGAGAACGCCGGCGATCGCCGATTCGTTGATCACGACGGTGTGTCCGGCCACCATCTCGGTGTCGCCGTCGTGCTCGCGGAACGACCAGAACCCGGTATGCGCGCTCATCAGCTTCGGCGTCTGCAGCTGCTTGTACACGATGCGGTCCGGCGGCAGGCAGATGCGGATCGACACGGTCGTGTGCACCGATCCGTCCGCGGTGCGGGTGTCCATGGCGAGGCTCTGGACACCGCGTACGCGCTCGTCGAGGACGACCCGGGCGACGTGCGGCAACCGCTGCGGCCACAGCCCGGCCTCGTCGATGACGGTGTACGCGTCCGCGGCCCTTCCGTTGATCGACACCGCGTCCTCGAAGGACAGCAGCAGCTCGTCGTCGCGCCCCGCCGCAGCGGCCAGCGCGCTCAGTTCGGCCTCGCTGTTGCGGTCGACGGCGCGCCGAATCCAGGCGAGGTGACCTGGATCGTCGTCGACCGCCCGGTAGGTGTGCAGCAGCCGCACGACCGTCTTGTCGGGTCCGGCCGGTTCGAACCGCCACTCGCCGCTCATGGCCGCCACCGGATGAGCCGGCCGGTCCTGCCGGAACGTGATCGAGCGTGCCGCCCGGTCCAGGATCCGCCGCGAGGTCCAGTTCTTGACCTCGTCGTTCGCGGTGGCCCAGATCCGGATCCGCTCCCCGTCGCCGCTGCGCTCGATCTGTTCGGCGTGCACGGTCGGTGGGAACACCACCGGCCAGCAGCCCACGTCGGCGACGAGGTCGTAGATCACCGCTACGGGTGCGGCCACGGTCACCCGGTGATCGGTGTGCTGTTCCGACATGTCGTCGTTCCCCTCGGGTCAGTAGTTGCCGAGTCCGCCGCAGACGTTGAGCGCCTGCGCGGTGATCGGGGCGGCAGTGTCGGTGACGAGGTAGCCGACGAGGCCGGCGACCTCTTGCGGAGTGCTGTAGCGGCCGAGCGGGATCTTCGCCTGGAACCGGGCGAGCACCTCGTCCTCGGTGCTGTCCCAGACCTCGGCGTATCCCTGTCGGACCCGCTCGGCCATCGGCGTCTCCACGTACCCGGGGCAGACGGCGTTGACCGTCACGCCGGTCTTGGCCAGCTCCAACCCGAGGGCCTTGGTGAAGCCGACGACGCCGTGCTTCGACGCCGAGTACGGCGCTCCGAGCACGACACCCTGCTTGCCTCCGGTAGACGCGATGTTGATGACACGTCCCCACCCGCGCTCCAGCATGCCGCCGGTGGTGAGCACCTCGCGGGTCATCCGGAACACGCTGGTGAGGTTGGTCTCCAGCACGTCGAGCCACAGCTCGTCGGTGATCTGGGCGGTCACCCCGCCGCCGTTGCGGCCGGCGTTGTTGACGAGTACGCCGACTGGTCCGAACCGTTCGACGGCCGCGGTGACGAACGCCCGCACCTGGCCGGCGTCGCGGACGTCGCACGCCTGGCCGTCGACGTCGTGACCCTTCGCGCGCAGCTCCTTGACGGTCAGGTCGACGGCGTGGCCGTCGCGGGCGCAGATGTAGACCGTCGATCCGCGTTCGGCGAGCAACGTCGCGACCGCGTGTCCGATGCCGCTCGTCGCGCCGGTAACGACAGCGAGGCTGTCCTGCGTCAATGTTCTCTCCCGTCCTTCGTGCCGAGCCACATCGTGGCGATCGCCGCTGTCGGGGCGGTCGACGATCGGTGGACCGGCGCTGAACCCGCTGCTCCATCGGGGCTCAGGGCCGGCACGAGCCGTGACGTCCAAGGTGTCCGGCATGCGGGTGCTCTTCACGACCATCGCCGCGCCGACGCACCTGCACGCGCAGGTACCCCTGGCGTGGGCGTTGCGTGCGGCCGGCCACGACGTGCGGGTGGCGAGCCAGCCGGATCTCACGGAGGCGATCACCGGCGCCGGGCTCACAGCCGTCGCGGTCGGGCCGCCGCTCGGCGCGGACCGGTGGTCACAGGACGTCGTGGAAGAGGTGGCCGAGCGGTGGGAGTTCACCGGCGACGAGCTGTGGGGCCCGGGCGGCCGGATGCGCTGGGAGCTGTTCGACCTGTGCGAGCTGCGCCGGCAGCGGCTCACGTACGACTACGTCCAGTCCGTGCTGACCGCCTGGACGTCGCTGGACCACCAACTGTCCTGCTCCGCTGGGATGATCGATGATCTGGTTGCGTTCACCCAGGACTGGCGTCCGGATCTCGTCGTCCGCGACCCGGTGACCTTCGCCGGTTCGGTCGCGGCGATCGCCAGCGGCGCCGCCCATGCGCGGCTGCTGTTCGGTCTCGACGTCTTCGGGCACATGCGGTCGACCTACCTCGAA
>NZ_LEKG01000332.1:0-2948 GCF_001029515.1 Micromonospora sp. RV43
GTACGGCCGCCCGGCCCGGCTGGGCGGCTTCGCCGGTGGTCACGCCGAGTACGTGCGGGTGCCGTACGCCGATGTGGGCGCGTTCGCCGTGCCGGAGTCGGTGAGCGACGAGCGGGCGGTGTTCGCCGCCGACGCCGCACCGGCCGGCTGGTACGGCGCCGAGCTGGGCGAGGTCGCCCCCGGCGACGTGGTGGCGGTCTGGGGCGCGGGCGCGGTCGGCCAGCTCACCGCCGACGCGGCGGTGGCCCGGGGCGCGGACCGGGTGGTGGTGGTCGACGACCGGGACGACCGGCTGCGGATGGTCACCGGGCACGACGGCGTGGAGGCGCTCAACCACAGGTACGTGGACGTGCTCGCCGAGCTGCGCGAACGCAGCGGCGGCCGGGGCCCGGACGTGTGCGTCGACGCCTCCGGGACGCCGGCCGCGCCGGGCCGGTGGCCGGTGGCCGAGCCGGACGGCGGGGCGGCGCTGCGCGAGGCGGTGCACGCCTGCCGCAAGGGCGGCGTGGTGGTGGTGCTCGGCGCCCGGCCCGGATTCGTGGACCGGTTCCCGCTCGGCGCGTTCGCCGACAAGGGGCTCGCCGTCCGCGCCGCCCGGCGCCGGGGCAGTGCCGCGATCCCGGCGCTGCTGGAACGGATGGCCCGCGACGAGCTGGTCACCGAGCACCTGGCCACCCATCGGATGCCGCTGGAGCGCGGCGCCGAGGGGTACGCGTTGTTCCGGGACCGGGCCGACGCCTGCGTCCGGGTGCTCTTCACACCGTGAAGGTGAGCGCTGTGGATGGCACACTCGGCGGATGCGCGCAGACCGTCCGTACGACCTCGTCCTGTTCGGCGCCACCGGCTTCACCGGCGGGCTGACCGCCGACTATCTGGCCCGGCACGCGCCGGACCGGCTGCGCTGGGCACTCGCCGGGCGCAACCCGGACAAGCTCGCAGCGGTACGGGACCGGCTGGCCGCGATCGACCCGGCCCTGGCCGAGCTGCCGCTGCTCACCGCCGACGTGACCGACCCGGCGTCGCTGCGCGCGGTGGCGGAGAGCGCCCGGGTGGTCGCCACGACAGTCGGCCCGTACGTGCACCACGGCGAGCCGCTGGTGGCCGCGTGCGCCGCGGCCGGCACCGACTACCTCGACATCACCGGCGAGCCGGAGTTCGTGGACCGGATGTACGTGCGGCACCACGCCGAGGCGGTGCGCACCGGGGCACGCCTGGTGCACGCCTGCGGCTTCGACTCGATCCCGCACGACCTGGGCGTCTGGTACACGGTCAAGCAACTGCCCGCCGACGGGCCGATCGCCGTGGACGGCTACGTCCGGGCCGGTGGCCGGTTCTCCGCCGGGACGTACCATTCGGCGCTCACCGCGTTCTCCCGTACCGGTGAGATGAGCCGCGCGGCGCGGGCCCGCCGGGCGATGGAGCCCGGCCCGGACGGACGCCGGGTCCGCGCGGTGCCGGGCAAGGTCGGCCGGGTACGCGAGTTCGGCCAGTGGGCGGTGCCGCTGCCCACCATCGACCCGCAGGTGGTCCGCCGGTCCGCGGCGGCCCGCCCGGAGTACGGCCCGGACTTCCGCTACCGGCACTTCGCGGCGATGAAGCGGCTGCCCACTGTGCTGGTCGCCGGCGTCGGACTGGCCGGTGTGGTGGGGTTGGTGAAGGTGGCGCCGACGCGGCGCTGGCTGCTCGGGCGGCTCGCCTCCGGGCAGGGCCCGACCGCCGAGCAGCGGGCCAAGTCGTGGTTCCGGGTGCGGTTCGTGGGCACCGCCGGCGACCGGCGGGTGGTGACCGAGGTGGCCGGCGGCGACCCGGGTTACGACGAGACGGCCAAGATGCTCGCCGAGTCGGCGCTGTGCCTGGCCTTCGACGACCTGCCGGAGACCGCCGGGCAGGTCACGCCGGTCGCGGCGATGGGTGACGCGCTGCTGGACCGGCTGGTACGCGCGGGCATCACGTTCCGCACGCTGCCGGCGTGAGATTGACCCTCGACCCGCTTGAGGTTACAGGATGACGGCCGTGGAGAGCGAGCTTCGCAGCATCGGCGAACTGGCCCGGGCCAGCGGGTTGACGGTCAGCGCGCTGCGGTTCTACGACCGTTCCGGCGTGCTGGCCCCGGCCCGGGTGGACCCGGTGACCGGCTACCGCTGGTACACCGAGGAGCAGGTTGACCCGGCCCGCCTGGTAGCAGGGCTGCGCCGGGTGGGGATGCCGCTGGCCGGCATCGCCGAGGCGCTGCGGAACCGGCACCGTCCGGCCGAGGTGCACCGGCTGCTGGACGCGCACCTGCGCCGCCTGGAGGACGGCCTGGCCGACGCGCGTCGCGAACTCTCCCGGATCCGTAGCCTGATCGACCCGGAGGAGATCATCGTGACCACCCGCCTCGTGCTGTCCCGCACCGACCTCGCCGCCGCCGTGGACGCCGTACGCTTCGCCGTCGGCGCCGACCCCGGCCTGCCGGTCCTGTCCGGCGTGCTGGTGGAGGTCGAGCCGGACGGTGTCCGGCTGGTCGCCACCGACCGGCACCGGCTCGCCGTGGCCCGGGTCGGCGGCACCGTCGACGGCCCGCCGGTGAGCGCGCTGCTACCGGTCGCCGCCGTCGACGAACTCCGCGCGCTGCTGGACCTCGACGGCGCCGACTCCGCCGAGGTCGTCGTCGCCACCGACCGGGTGACCGTCACGGTGGCGGGCCGGCCGATGACCGCCGTCCCGTTGCCGTACGACTTCCCCGACTACCGGCGGCTGCTGCGGGCGCAGCTCGGCGACGTGCCCACGTACCGGATCCCGTTCGACGGCGCGGCGCTGCGCGCGGCGCTCACCGCCGACGGCGTCCCGGTCTGCCACCGTGCGCACGAGGGAGTCGAGCACGAGGTGGTCGCGCTCGGCCTGGACGGCCGGGGTGAGCTGCGCCTGGTCGACCCGGACGGCGTGGTCGACGCCGGGGGCGTGGAGGG
>NZ_LEKG01000333.1:0-3836 GCF_001029515.1 Micromonospora sp. RV43
CACGCCGGACCCGGGCTGCCGCGTTCACGCCACCACCAGCCGGATACCTCATGCCTCCGACCTACCGCCCACATCGACCCAGATCACGCAGACACGCCGACGGACGTCAGCCTTTCAACCTCTGTAGTAGTCGCCAATTGGAACGCGTTGCATCGATGCGATGAGACCTGAGAGCTCGGCTCCCGAGCAGGTCACCTACATCCTAGGACGCCTAGCGGATGTGATCTTCTCGGAAGCGGCAAATTTGGGGCCGAGGTCGCCGAGAACCAGATTCTATGAACTAGATGTGCGGGGAGCCGGAGCAGTGGCTTTTGCGAATGCAGCATCCGGAGTTGACGAGGGCGCGAGGCTATCGGCCAAGGCGCCAACATCATTGCTGGCAGCCATCGGTCTCCCGGCCCCTCGGAGACGTAGATCCGCGAATGGTGGCCATTGGCAATACCGTCTCAGTGTCATGGACGCGCGAGGGCGGCTTGCCGATCGAGCCCCGGTTCGCGCCATGGGGTGGACCCCGGGCGACTGGCTGAACGGCAAAGTGGGGGATGGCTTCATCATAATCGAGCGCGGCGAGGACGGGACTTGTCTGGTTACAGCACAGGGACACCTCCGCGTACTCTCTGCGATCAGGCATTCGGCCGAGCTGTCCGCCGGTGAACGATTCTTGGTGATAGCGCGGAGGAAGGAAGGAGCGGTCATCCTTTGCGCCATGGATCTTGTGGAGTCTGCGCTCGCAGCTTTCATGCGCAGTGACTCAGGTGGTGTTACATGACCGGCCCGTTGCCGAATGGACTAACCAATCAAGAGGTAGCCGCCCTGCGGTCGATTCTTGCGCGGATTCCCAATGAAAGGTCGCCTGGGCCGTCGGCAATCGGCGAAGCGACGGGAGTCCCGACCTTTCGCGACTACATCCAGCGTGTATCGGTGGCCGTTGCTCCAGGCTCCCGCCGACTTTACGAGAGCTACTGGAAGCGAATCGACCAGTGCTGGGGCGAGCGCCAACTGAACGACCCGACACCATCCGAAATCTCGGCGCTTGTAGAGCAGATCCGCGCGAGTGCAGTCGTGCGGAGTAACTCACGCGGGGGTCGATCTGCGGCTGAACACACGGTCTCTGCCCTTCGCTGCCTCTATGCATTCGCGGTCGCCGACGGCTTGATTGCCGAGGCCGAAGATCCAGCTCGACGGGTGGCGAAGCCCCGAAGGCTGCCGAGTAATCGGCATGCCCTAACGGAACGTCAGCTTGCGCAGATTGTGGAACACGCAGTGAGTACGGGAAATGATCCGCACCTAGACTCCCTCATTCTGCGACTTCACATCGAAACAGCCTGCCGGCGGGGTGGAGCGCTCGGTCTGGACCGAGCGGACCTGGACCTCGACAACTGCTGCATTCGGCTCACCGAGAAGGGCGGGACAGTTCGCTGGCAGCCCGTCTCGCCTTCTATGCTGCGTATGCTTGTCCGGCACTACGAAGAGCGCCGGAACAACGGCGGCGATACGCACCTGCTCAGCTACCGGTCGGGCGCTCCGTTGACGAGCCGTCGCTACGATCATCTCTGGCAGCGATTGGGGCGTCGCCTCCCTTGGGTCCAAGCCCAGCAGGTATCGACACATTGGCTACGCCATACCACGTTGACCTGGGTTGAACGGAATTTCGGATATGCCATCGCAAGAGCATATGCCGGGCATAGCGGCAGGTCGGACGCCGGTGTGACAAGCACCTACGTCAAGGCAGACATTTATGATGTGGCACGGGCGCTATCTTCACTTTCAGGCGAGCCGCATCCGCTTGTTGCCGAGGAACAGGCGATACCTTGGCCGGAGCGCATGCTAGCCGTGCCCGAGGGCGAGGATGAGGTCATGGCGCCGTAGCTGAGTTAGAGCCGGACGACTTCGAAGCCGAGCTGTCCCCAGCCGCAGGTCTGGCGGATGAGGAGCCCGTCCTCCCGGCAGGGAGGCTGGCACTGACTCCGCCACCGCTCTTTCAGCTCCTGCTCAGCCTGTTCAAGATCCGCCAGCCAGGACTGTTCCTCGGCGTACCGCACCCGCGCCTGTTGTCAGCGAGCCTCCTGCCTACCTGACCATCGTGCGTTTGGAGCCACATGCCGTACGCCGGCGTGGATGCCGACCTCGCAGGCTTGCCCTGGTGGGCGGCTGGCCTAACCGGCGAGGCAGGTGATGCTCCAGGGCGCCATCCAATCCCTCTCCGGCCAGACCGATGACAGCGGCTGCTCTCCCCAAAGCCCTGCTTCGATCGCATCCGCACGCGGACTGGACCGGCCGGTGGCCAGCGCACGCGGAGGCCCGCGAGTTCGGCTGGCACGTGCGGTGGGACTTGGAGGGGCGGAAGTTCGTGCGCTGCGCCCCCGACGTGGAGGGCTCCGGGCCGGACCTGTCGCGGCTGTACGAGCACGCGCGGTGGGACCAGGCGGCGCGGCGCTGGGTGCGGCGCCGGGCGGTGCTGTTCTCGCGGGCGGTGCGCGGCGGCCGGGCCACCCTGGAGGAGCTGACGAAGGCGGCGCAGCGCTGGCGCGCCGAGCAGGGCTACGAGGTGGTCGGCGAGCACGCCGGCACCCGCGGCTGGCGGGAGGCCGTCGCCGACATCGAGGACGGCGTGGCCGACCTGGTGGTGGTGCCGTCGGTGGAGCGGCTGGGGTTCGGCAAGCAAGTGTTCGAGCGGATCGCAGCGGCATACGCGGCGGGCGGCGATGTCGCCGGCCCCGGTGTGCAGATCAACGGGAACGGCCGGATCGTCGGCGCCTCAACCAGCTAATCCGCTGAGGGGACCAGCGGCGCGAGCTAAGGCGTGTTTCAGAAGTCGTGGTGGCCGGTGAAGGTCGCGGCGTGGCGGTGATCGACAACTGAAGAGGTCTCCGGTATCTGGTTCTGCGACCAAGCAAGAACTTCATACCGGAGACCTCGTGGCCACCTTAGCGGTGACGAGGCGGCACGACCTCACCGACGCTCAGTGGCAGCGGCTCGCTGCGCTACTGCCGGCCGCGTCGGCGAAGGGCCGGCCGCCGAAGTGGCAGAAACGGCAGCTCATCGATGGGATCAGGTGGCGGATCCGGATCGGGTCGCCCTGGCGTGACGTCCCGGCCGAGTACGGACCCTGGCAGACGCTCTACGGCCTGTTCCGTCGCTGGCAGCGCGACGGCACCTGGGACAAGATCCTGGCCGCGTCACAGGCCGCCGGCGATGCGCAAGGCCGGATCACCTGGACGGTCAGCGTGGACTCGATGACCAGCCGCGCCCACCAACACGCCGCCGGCGCCCGCAGAGACGGCCACCTGCAGAAAGAGCCACCCGGTGGCGTGCACGACGAACCCGCCGATCACGCTCTCGGACGATCTCGCGGCGGTCTGACCACCAAGACGCATCTGGCCTGTGAGCAGGGACAGAAGGTCCTATCGATGGTCGTGACCGCCGGGCACCGTGGTGACAGCCCGCAATTCATCCCGGTCCTGCGTCGTATCAAGGTGACCCGCCTCGGGGTGGGCCGGCCCCGCACCTGCCCCGACCTGGTCCTGGCCGACAAGGCGTACACCAGCCGCGGAAACCGCGCCTACCTGCGCAAGCGCGGGATCAAGGCGTGCATCCCGAGTAAGACCGATCAAGACGCCCACCGCAAGGCCAAGGGCAGCCGCGGCGGGCGCCCGCCGAAGTTCGACCGAGACCTCTACCGGATGCGACATGCCGTCGAGAACGGCATCGCCCGGCTCAAGCGCCACCGCGGCCTGGCCACCCGCTACGACAAGTTGGCCGTCCGGTTCCAGGCCGTCCTGACCATCACCATCATCTGTGAATGGCTCTGACCGGGCTTATGAAACACGCCTTAG
>NZ_LEKG01000334.1:0-2817 GCF_001029515.1 Micromonospora sp. RV43
ACCTCCAGGCGATCATCAAGAACCGACTCAAGAGCATCCAGTACCGCGACGATCTCCTCGACGGCTTCCTCGCGCACACCGGACTGACACTCGAACCCGACACAACCTGACCATTCAAGATCTGTAGCAGGATTTCGACGTCGCTACGACGTCGCCCGTCTGCGGTCCAGTACTCCGTGCGTGCCTCGGTTACGCCGGGCTGGTTCTTCGCCCAGCGCAGGATGGTTTGTTTGGCGTTGGCATGCCATAGCGTCTCGGGGCTGTGGCCGCCGGGTGGCGCCTGCCCGCTCGGGTGGGCGAAGTGCGTCCGGACCTTGCCGTACTTCTTACCGCCCCGGCACAGCAGCGGCACGCGCGTGCCGGCTGGGGTGTCCATGCCGTGGTAGCAGTGCCAGCAGACCAAGGTCTCATCGCCGCCGTATCCCTTGGCCTTCCAGACGTACTTGGGCTCGTCCTCGACGTGGACGCTGCTGCCTGCGCGCAGGTCCAGGCCGACGACCGACAGGTCGTTCACGGGATCTCTCCTCATGCGGTGGCCGCCCACACGACAAGGGTCGTGTGGGCTGCTGCGGTACGCGGTTACGCGAAGTGCCGGATGAGCCGCCCGTCATCGCAAGAAGAGATCACATCGTGATCATGTTGGAGCTCACTGGCTCCCAGATCGCCCGCTCAGGCACCCAGGCCGTCAGCACGGGTCGACCGTCACTCACCTCAAGAAGAGTCAATTGTCAGTAGTCGACGGGCTGGGCCCAGTATCGCCGGTCTCGTCAGCGGCCCACAAGACTCCCGTCGCTGCCGGTCCAAGGAGCTCCACGCATTGCAGAGGTCGGGCCGTCGAGACTCGCGCGCCTGTGCACCGCGCAGGCGGGCGCTCGATGACGGGATAGGCCTAGCGGTGACGAGGCGACATCACCTGACCGACAGCCCGACTCGACGCCGGTCGGCGGTTGAACCTTGCTATGGTCGCTCCATTTGGCCGGTTACGTACACCCAGCCGTGGGTCGGGGCAGGTTTCGGTTGATGTTGAGATGTTTTTCGTCCTTGCCCGTGGGGCCGGTCGCCGTGTCCCGGACATAGACGCAGTCGCCCTAGCCTCCGCCGTCAGTTACGAGGTTGCAGCGCGGGCATCCGACACAGGCCTCAGGTCCGTCTCTGACACCGTTGAAGTGCCTGTTCCAGGAGCAACAGAGCGGCGGCAGCCCCGGCGGACGCGATCAGGCCAGCCCAGAAGGCCCGGAGTGCGGTGCGGTCCTGGCTATAGGGGTCGTGTAGTCGGTAGGAGATTGGACCTATGCCCGCACCGGCCTTTTCCCATCTCAGCTTGTCCGGAAGCGTAGTGGGTGGCATCGCCGAGGCAATCTCACGGCCGTTCAAGGCATCTTCTCCAAGGCTGAAGCGCAACATGGAGATCGACAGATAGCGCAGCTTCCGTCCGGATTGCACATCGGCGAACTCGCCGAAGACGCCAGCGTAGTCGGTCGCGACGTCACCCACGGTCCGAAGCCCGCCCCACTCCTCATCTGCGACTCCGATGGGTGCGAGGCGCACCATCTCGTCCCCGCCGGGGCGCTCTAGCTGAGGGCTCCGGTGGGGGATGAAGATCTGTGTAGGGACGTCCTCTTCTGCCGACACAGTCCCGGTAATCACCACTGCGGAGGCAGCATCGTAGCCGACCAGGGAGTCAATCGGAGCGATGATCTTGTCGCCTGATGCCGAGCCGATCTGGTCGCCGTACCGGTACTCGATGCGAGTGGACCCGTTGAGGCCGGTGTCGAGGCATCGTATGCGGTCGGCTTCCTGCGCTACCTCGAGTTTGGGTCCGCAGAACAGGCTCCGGTCCAGCCGCATATCAGGGAAGTACTGTCCGGATGCGACGACGTACCATCGGCCGCGTCCTTTGAGAAGGTCAGTTTTAGGAGTAGTTCGCTGACGCCGTCGAAGCCCGTAGGCCACGTCTCAGCGCTGACGGCAGCGTCCGGCTTTGTGCCTATGGTGCGGCCAGCGGTGTTGTCAAGGCCGCGTGCCTTGGCGTCGATCAGCAGAAGAATTCCACCTCTCGGCGCGGCCGGGACCGGTCCGCTCGTGCCGGGGTAGGCGCTGATGAACAGCGGATAGGCAACAAGTACAGAGATCACCGCCACAGCCGTCAAGGGCAGTGCCCAGACCAGCCAGAATCCGCGGTCGAACCGACGGGCGACTACGGGAGACGCTTCGACCGGAAAAGAGGTGTCAGTCGGCGGCACCGGCGCGAGCTCGGTCGTCGCAGGGCTGTTCTTGACTGCCGGTGTCGGTGCTGGGGTCGCGGTCGGGGTCGAAGCGAAGCGTGTCATGCTCCGCAAGGCCCAAGCAGTAGCTGAGACTACGGCACCAACTGCCAGAGCCGTCCTCAACCTATGCCTTGTTCGCTGCACCGCGTGACTATAGTCCGGCGCCGATCGCGCCGCCGCTCCCCGCGGCGGCAGTTTCTGAGGACTCCTCAACCTGACCGCAACCGCCGCCACCGCGTGAGGTCACATTGACAAGTTGACCGAGGACGGGTTGCCGCAGGTCTGGTTGGTACTTGATCTATGAGATGTGCAGGGCCCGGCCGGTAGGCGGTCAGGCGTGGCGGATGTTCAACTTGGACCCCCCATTTACCCCCCGAAAACCCCGGCCAGATGTTGGCGGAGAGTGACAAGGGACGGTAAAGGGCTACAGAGGTTGAAAGGCCAAGGTTCGAGTTATCTCGGTGGCTCGGGTTCGAGGGTCATGCCGGTGCTGGCGAAGAAGCCGGCGAGGAGATCGGTCTGTTGCTGACACGCGCGTAGTCGACGTTTG
>NZ_LEKG01000034.1:0-47743 GCF_001029515.1 Micromonospora sp. RV43
GGGCGGTGGCGAGCCAGCGGGCCAGCCCCTGCGGGGTGGGGGTGCGGTGGATCTGCGAGACGGGCACGGCGACGTCGGCGGCCTCGTCGAGGGCGACAGCGACGGCGGCGGACTGCAGGGAGGTGCCGCCGAGGTGGAAGAACCCGTCGAGTGCCCCGACCCGGTCCAGTCCGAGCACCGTCGCGAAGATCCCCGCGACGAGGTGTTCGGAGTCGGTGGCCGGTTCGGTGTATGGCACGTCGAGATCGGGACGGCGCGAGCCCGGCTCCGGTAGCGCCCGTCGGTCGATCTTGCCGGTGCCGCCGGTGGGGAACCGGTCCAGGACCATGATCACGGCGGGAACCATGTAGGGCGGGAGCACGGCGGCGGCGTGTGCCCGCAGGTCCGCGGTGACGGGGACGCGGCCGTCGCGTCCGGTGACGTAGCCGACGAGCCGGGCGGTGCCCTGGTCCTCGCGACGGGTGACGACGGCGGTGCCGACGTCCGGGTGCTGCTCGAGAGTCGCTTCGATCTCACCGAGTTCGATGCGGATGCCGTTGACCTTGACCTGGTGGTCCATCCGGCCGAGGATCTCCAGCGCTCCGGCGGCGTTCCACCGGCCGAGGTCGCCGGTGCGGTAGGCGGTCCCGCCGCCGTACGGGTCGGTGACGAACCGCTGGGCGGTCAGTTCGGGGCGGTTGAGGTAACCGTCGGCGACGCCGGCGCCGGTGATGAGGATCTCGCCGGGGACGCCCATGGGGACGAGGTCGAGATTGGCGTCGACGACGCGGATCTGCCGGTTGGGCATGGGCCGGCCGATGGGCACGTACGCGCCGGGCCAGCCCTTGGACGCGTCGAACCAGGTGCAGGCGACGGAGGCCTCCGCGGGCCCGTACGCGTTGATCAGGCGGGCACCGGCGGCCGTCCAGCGTTGCGCCATGCGGGGCGGAATGGGTTCCCCGGCGAGGGTCACGCACGTCAGGCTGGGGCAGTCGGCGGGATCGACGGCGGCGAGGTTCGTGGGTGGGCAGAACGCGTGGGTGGCCTGCTCCTTGGCGATCAGCTCCGTCAACCGGCGGGCGTCGAGCAGGTCGTCGCGGGAGCTGACGACGACGCGGGCGCCGGAGGTCAGCGCGGTGTAGATCTCGCCGAGGGCCACGTCGAAGACCGGGGAGCAGGAATGGAGCATGCGGCTGTCCGGGCCGACCGCGCACTCCTCCCGCATCCAGGTGACGAAGTTCGTCAGGTGCTCGTGGGTCAGCACGACACCCTTCGGTGTCCCGGTCGAGCCGGACGTGTAGATCACGAACGCCGGCCGGGACGGGGCCACCACCGGCAGGTCGGCCGCCTCGGCCGCCGCCAGGGTGGGCCAGTCGACATCGAGGGAGACGACCCGTACGCCGTCAGGTCTGGGGACACGCGGGGCGACCTCGCCGACGGTGAGGACGACCCGAGCGCCGTGGTCGGCCAGCAGCATCCGCATCCGGTCCGCCGGCCAGGACACGTCCATCGGCGTGTACGCCGCCCCGGCGCGCAGCACCGCCAGGGTGGCGACGAGGGTCCACATGCTGCGGTCCAACGCCAGCGACACCACGTCCCCGGGCCGTACGCCCATCGACCGTAGCTGCGCGGCCAGCGCCCCCGAGCGACGGGCCAGCTCCGCGTACGTCAGCACCTCCCCGGCGGCGACTCCGGCCACCGCGTCCGGCGTGCGTCGCGCCCACTCGAGCACCAGCTCGTGCAGCGGCTCACCCGGCACCGGGCGGGCCGGGCCCCGGCCCCACGCGAGCAGCCGCTCGCGCTCGGTCGCGCCCAGCAGCGGCAGCGCGCCCAGCGGCACCCCGGGTTCGCGGACCCCGGCCGACAGCAACGACACGGTCTGGTCCACCAGACCCCGCACCCAGTCCGCCGAGAAGCCGTCGGCTGCGTAGTCCACCCGGATCGCCGACCCGTCCCCCGCGACGGTCACCACGATGTCCACGTCCACCACGTCCGGCCCCACCTCGGCCACCGGGGCGTCCACCAGCCCGACCACCACCGGCCCCGCCGCGCCCGTGTCACGCGTGACCGGGCCGGTCAGCGCCGCGGCCACCCGCGACGTCAGCTCGCCGAAGCCCGGTTCATCCGCGACGTCGACCCGCAGCACGCCGCCCGACGACAGACCGACCGCCACCTCGGCCTGGCCGGTGTACCGGGCCAGCACCCCCAGCAGACCGGCCAGCAGCACCGCGCCGGGGGAGCGCGCCCCCGCCGGGACGGGTAGGTCGACCGGCCGGTACGCGGAGGCCGCCCGGGCCGGCCACGCGGCCGGCCGGCGCAGGTCCCCCATCAGGTCGAGGATCTCGAAGCCGGGCCCAGCGACATCCGTGGCCTGCGCACCGACGATTCCGACAGACATTGAGCCAGCCTCCGATCAGGGCCGGCGCCACCCAGAGGGGTGCGCCGGAGGGGACAACCACGAACTCTCGGGACAACGGGCCGCGTGCCACGCGACGACGAGCGGTCCGGTACGCAAAGGCGGACGGTCAGCCGGTGGTGGGTGTACCCGCCGGCCCGTCTTCGAGGAAGCGCAGCATGTGATGGTTCAGCTCCTCGGCGAAGCTGTACGGCAGGTAGTCGGTGCGGATGGTGACGCGCAGGAGAGCATGGTCGACGCGGGGCAGCACCTCGACCGTGAGCCCGTTGGGCACCTCCCGGGCGTACGGGTCGACGACCTCCTCGGCCCGGCAGCCGGGCAGCCCCAGCGGCACCACCACGTTGTCCTGGAACACGAACGTCGGCAGGCTCGCGACCACCTCGCCGGAGAGCCCGGCGGCGGGATCGTCGGCGGTCTCCGCGAAGGGAACGTCCTGGGCCCGCATGAGATCGCGGATCGTCTCGTCGACCCGCAGGACCAGCTTGTCGTCCTGCGGCCCGTCGAAGCGCACCCGCACGCAGTTGAGGTTGAGCCGGGTGGTGAACGCGGAGTCGAGGACGCGGCTGCCGCGCTTGGCCACCACCATCAGCAGGGCGATGTCGTCCTGCTGATGGATGGCGCGCAGCGCCGAGGCGAAGGCCGCCACGAAGTAGCTGGAGCGGCTGAAGCGGTGGTCGCGGGCGGCCCGGTCCCAGCGGTCGAGCACCTCGGGGGTGACGGTGACGGTGTGGCCCGCCTTCGGTCCCCAGGCGAGGGCCTGTTCCAGGGGCGCGGTAGCCGGGCCCCTGCCTTGGCGGGGCAGGTCGCGTAGTTGTTCGCGCCAGTAGGTTCGTTGGGTTTGCAGGTCGGCGGCGTCGCGTAGGCGGGTGTATTCGTCGTGGGACTGGTGCAGTGTGGGTGCGGGGTGTTTCCAGGTGGGTGTGTGGCCGGCTTGTCGTGCGGTGTAGGCGTGGCTGAGGTCTCGTACGAGTAGTCCGTATGACCAGCCGTCGAAGGCGATGTGGTGGATGCCGATGCCGAACAGGATTCGGTTGGTGGTTTTGTTTCGGATCAGGGCGGCGCGCCAGTTGCGGCCCTGGGTGTAGTCGAGTGGTTGCTGTACTGCTTCGGCGAGTTGGTCGAGGGCGTCGTGTTCGGTGGCGGCGTCGGCGAGTAGCCGTAGCTGGGGCATGCCGGGGTTGGGTGGGATGATTGCTGTTGGTGGGTCGGTGCGCCGGTAGCGGGCGTGCAGGGCCTGGTGGCGGTGGTGTAGGTCGCCGAGGGCGGCCATCAGGGCCCGTAGGTCCAGTTCACCCTCGATCCACCAGGTGACCGGGACGACGACCTCCAGCGGCGACATCAGGCACTTCGCCACCTGCTGCGCGAGCGGGACCGGTCCCGGGCGCTGCCGGGTCTGTCCGGCGGTCGAGCCGGTGTCCGTACGGCGGGGGGCGGTGGCGAGCCACCGGGCCAGCTCGTGCGGGGTGGGGGTGCGGTGGATCTGCGAGACGGGCACGACCACGTCGGCGGCCTCGTCGATGCCTGTGGCGACGGCTGCGGACTGCAACGACGTGCCGCCGAGGTGGAAGAAGCTGTCGCGGGCGCCGACCCGCTCGATGCCGAGCACGCTCGCGAACACCTCCGCGACGAGGCGCTCGCCCTCGGTGGCCGGCTCGACGTACGGCACACCGAGGTCGGGGCGTTGGGCGTCGGGTGCGGGAAGGGCATTCCGGTCGATCTTGCCGGTGCCGCCGAGAGGGAAGCGGTCGAGGGTGACGACGGCGGCGGGGACCATGTAGCTGGGCAGGTGGGCCGTGGCGTGGTCGCGCAGGTCGCCGGTGGCCGGGGTGCGGCCGTCGCGCCCGGTGACGTACGCGACGAGTCGGGCCACGCCCCGGTCCTCGCGGCGGACGACGACGGCGTTCTCCACCTCCGGGTGCTGGGCGAGGATGCTCTCGATCTCGCCCAGCTCGATGCGGATGCCGTTGACCTTCACCTGGTGGTCCATCCGGCCGAGGATCTCCAGTGCGCCGGCGCTGTTCCATCTCCCCAGGTCGCCGCTGCGGTAGGCGAGCCCGCCGCCGTACGGGTCGGTGACGAACCGCTGGGCGGTCAGTTCGGGACGGTTGAGGTAACCGTCGGCGACGCCGAAGCCGGCGATCAGGATCTCCCCGGGAACCCCGACCGGCATGAGGTCGAGGTTCGCGTCGACGACGCGGACCTGCCGGTTCGGCATCGGCCAGCCGATCGGTACGTACGCGCCACCCCACCCGGCCGACGCGTCGAACCAGGTGCACGCCACGGCGATCTCGGCCGGCCCGTACGCGTTGACCACCCGCGTGCCCGCCGTCAGCCACCGCTGGGCCAACCGCGGCGGGACGGCCTCGCCGCCGAAGATGATGCAGCGGAGGCCGGGACAGGCGGCCGGGTCGAGCGGGGCGATGTTGGTGGCCGGGCCGAACGTGTGCGTGACGCCGTGGCTGTTGACCAAATCGGTGAGCCGGCGCGCGTCGAGCAGATCGTCGCGCGGGCACACGACGACGCAACCCCCGCCGGTGAGCGCGGCGAACATCTCCCCGAACGCGGCGTCGAAGACCGGTGCCGCCGAGTGCAGCATCCGGCTGCCGGGGCCGATGGCGCACTCGTCGGTCATCCACGCCAGGAAGTTCGTCAGCCTCTCGTGCGACAGCACCACGCCCTTCGGCGTGCCTGTCGAACCCGACGTGTAGATGACGAACGCCGGAGCGTCCACCGGCACCACAGGCAGATCCGTCGCCGCACGGGCCGGTACCGCAGGCCAGCCGTCGTCCAGCGCCACCACCGTGACCCCGTCCCCGGCGGGGATCCGGGGCGCTACCGCACCGACCGTCAACACCACCCGCGCGCCGTGGTCGGCCAGCAGCACCCGCATCCGCTCCGCGGGCCACGACACGTCCATCGGCGTGTACGCGGCACCCGCCCGCAGCACGCCCATCGCGGCCACCAGCGACCACAACCCGCGCTCCAGCGCCACGGACACCACGTCACCGGCACGGACACCCACCGACCGCAGGTACGCCGCCAGCAGTCCTGACCGGCGATCCAGTTCCCCGTACGTCAGCACCTCGTCACCCGCGACACCCGCCACCGCCTCCGGCGACCGTTGCGCCCAGCCCAGCACGAGCTCGTGGATCGGCTCACCCGGGATCTCCCGCACCGGGCCGCGTCCCCACGTCAGCAACCGCTCCCGTTCCGCGGCGTCCAGCAACGGCAACCTCGACAGGGCTACCTGCGGCGCCGCCGTCCCGGCGGAGACGAGCACGACGACCTGATCCACGAGTCCCTGTACGAACTGCGCGGAGAATCCCTCCACCGCGTAGTCCACCCGCAGCACGGACCCGTCCGCCGCCACGCGTACCACCATGTCGACGTCCACCGCGGCCGGTCCCGTCTCCGCCACCGGGCCGTCGGCCAACTCCACCGCCACCGGGTCCGGCCGGTCCGGAACCGCCACCGCCACCGGCGCCGTCCACGCCAGTCCCACCCGCGCCGCCAACTCCCCGAATCCCGGGTCGCCCGAGACGTCCACCCGCACCACCACCCCGCCGGCCGGGGCCAGCCCGAGCACCACCTCGTCCTGGCCGGTCCAGCGGGCCAGGACCGCCACGAGCCCCGCCACCACGACGTGCCCGGCCGGTGTCACGCGCGACGGCCAGGCGGGCAGTACCCGGTGCACCGAGGCCGCCCGCGCGGGCCACACCGCCGGCCTCCGCAGGTCCCCCACGAGCTCCAGAGCAACCGCGCCGTCCGCGGCCTGGGCGCCATCGAACCCGACAGACAACAGCTCGACCTCCGATCGAAAGGGGACGACCGAAAGGCGCAGGGCCGCGACGATCGGTCAGCCGGGATGCCGCACGCCGGACGGCGGGGGTGGCGCGAGGCGCGTTGACGGGCGGCACCGCTCGCGGGCCACCCGATCCGGTGCGCTGAGAGTGGGAACGACGAGCCGATGGGGCCCGACCATACGAAGCGCTGTGGAGTGGCGTACACCCCTAGAGATCGGCACGTCGACCCCTAGCACATCAGCCGGAGATCTCCTCCCCGGGCAGGCCTGGGACGTGTCGGCGATGCCCGCCGGCCGCGTCGAGGCCGGTCCGGCGATGTGAGCTGGCAGGGGGCGTGGCCGTCCGGATCCGGGCACTCGACAGCGCGGGCTGCGACAGCGCCGTCCGGCGACTCCAGCCCTTCTGAAGAACAGCTTTTCGGTCAGCCCGAGTCGATGGCCCCGCTAGGAGTATCGGCGGCCTCGGCGGCGAAAGAGCCGTTCGCGTTCGCCTGTCTGGCCCATCCCGGGGCAATGCATAGTGACTATGATCTTTCGATCATGACGCCTGTCGGGGGCTGGAAACTCAGCCGCTGACCGGCGGTGTGCACCTCGCCGCCGCAACGCTGGCCATAAGCCAGCCGGCTTCCCGGCCGGTCCAGCTCACGACCGTCCGGTCGGTGCACGCGGCACGCCCGGCTCTCGCGGCCGAGCGGCCGGATCAGGACCGGGAGCGCACCCCTTCGGCCACGTTCTCCGCTGTTCGTGGCCGTGGCGCACCCGTTTCACCGCCACCCCGAGGCCCGCACCGGGCCGGCATGTCAGGAGACTAAATGCAGGTGCCCATCCAGGTACAGGTGTTCGCACACGACGGGGTGGTCCTGGCCCGGCCGCCCGACCCGTCGGCCACCGCCGACAGCCCCTATCTCGCCGGCGCGGGCGCCGCTCTCTACAACGGCCTGGACATGATCACGGGTCTGCACCTGACCCTTCCGCACCAGTCGGCGGCGATCTGCAGCACCGGCTCCAGCGCGGACAAGTCGCTGCGTCTGCTCAGCCGGAGTGGTCTGAAGACGCCCAGCGACCTGCGGGAATTCCGTTCCGGCGCGCAGGCGGTGCGGTACGCGCGGGAAGCCGTCGAGCGGGGCGAGATGCTGGAGTTCCAGTTTCCTCCGCATGACCCGCGACTGCGGGCCGCTCGCGCCCGGGTGCCCGCAGATCTGCTCGCCCGCCTCAACAACAAGACCGTGCTGGAGACTCTGGTCGCGCCGGAGTATCTGCCCCGCCGGCAGGTCGCCACCCCCGCCGAAGTGCGCCGTATCGTGGCGCGCGACCGCCGGCCGGCGGTCATCAAACCGGCCGGGGTCGAGGTGTCCAGCGGAATTGCGATCTTCACCCGTCGGTTGCGGGACCGGCGGAACCGTTCCCTGTTCAACCAGTTGGAACAGGTGAGCGAGCAGTGGATCGTCGAAGAGGAGGTGCCCTTCCAGACCATCTGGGGTATCCAGTTCGGCGTGACCGACAGCGGAGCGGTGCACTACTTCGGTTCGTCCGTACACCTGCCGCAGCCCACCTCGACGTGGGTCGGTTGTGTGATGGACGACGACCAGCCCCCGGAGGAGCTGGTCGAAGCGCTGACCGTAGGGGTCCGGAAGGCCAGTGAGCTCGGGTACCGGGGCTACTGCTCCTTCGACGCCGGGATCGGCCGCGACGGCGCCCTGCGGGTCATCGACCCGAACTTCCGGGTCAGCGGGGCCACCACCTCGCTGCTGCACCGCGGTTCGCTGATGGACCAGCATCCATGCGCCATGACCACGTTCTTCTCACTGGCCCCCGGCGTCGACGCCGAACCGATCCTCGCACCGTTCATCGACCGGGGGCAGTTCGTCGTGTTCATGCATCACGACCCGGCGGAGACGGACAACGGCCCGCTGCCGGCGACCATTGTCGGCATGGTCGGGGCCGCGGACCGGTACGCCTGCGGTGTGCTGGTGGCGCAGATCCAGCGGGCCCTGGGTAGCTGACGCGCCGATCCGGGGCTCGGCTCCGGCGGCTCGTCATCCGTTCGCCGGCCCGGCCGTCCCGCGACGCCGGCCGGCGAACGGGCACCGGGCGGTGTCGGCCTCACATGCCGGCGAGTGCGGTACGCACAGCGGCCTCGGGGACGTGGGTGACCAGCTCGACTCCGACCGGTCCGTCCAGGACGAAGGACAGGCCCGAGGTGGCCTTCTTGTCCCGGCGCATCAGCGCGATCAGCTCGTCGTGGTCGACGCCGGCGGGCAGCGTGGTGTCGAGTCCGTAGCCCGCCACCACGTCGTGGTGCTCGGCCACCCGCTCGGCCGGTACCCGGCCGAGGACGCCGGCCAGCCGGCCCGCGAAGACCGTGCCGACGCCGACCGCCTCGCCGTGGCGCAGGCCGAAGTCGGTGGCCCGCTCCAACGCGTGCCCGAGCGTGTGGCCGTAGTTGAGGATGTGCCGCAGGCCGGAGTCCCGCTCGTCCGCGGCCACCACCCGGGCCTTCAACGCCACTGACGCGGCGATCTGCTCCGCCACCGGCCGGTCACGCAGATCGCCGGCGCCGATGAAGTGCGCCCGGGCGATCTCCCCGTACCCGTTGCGCCACTCCCGCTGCGGCAGCGTCCCCAGGTGCTCGGTGTCGCAGAGCACAGCCCGGGGCTGCCAGTACACGCCCACGAGGTTCTTGCCCTGCGGAAGGTTGACGGCGGTCTTCCCACCGACGCTGGCGTCCACCTGGGCCAGCAGCGAGGTCGGCAAGTGGATCACCGGGACGCCCCGGTGGTACAGACCGGCGGCCAGCCCGACCACGTCCGTGGTGGTGCCGCCGCCGCAGGAGACCACCGCGTCCGTCCGGGTCAGCCCGAACTCGGCGAACGCTCGGCAGAGCTGTTCCACAGTGGTCAGGTTCTTGTCGTGCTCGCCGTCGCGGGCCGGCACCACCCGGTGCGGCACGCCCGGGTCGGGCGTCCACTCCGGTGGCCGGGCCGAGACCACCACGACCCGTCGGGCGCCGGTCCGCGCCACCTCCGCCGGGAGCCGGTGGCGCACGCCGGGACCGATCAGCACCGGGTACGACCGTTCCCCGAGCGCCACCTCGACGTGGGCCGGCTCGCCGGCGGCGGGACGGTCAGGTACCGGCGCGTGCATGTGGTTGCTGCCTCCTCTGCGGAACGCGGACCGGCGCGGTCGCGGCCGGGCGGCCCCGCACCATCGACAGGCGCAGCGCCAGCGCGGCCAGCGAGTCGACCTCCGGCCGGATGCCCCACCGATCGTGGGTGAGCTGCGCGTGGTGCGCCAGCAGGAAACCGGACGGCGCGGTCGGGTGGTCGTGGCCCACCACGTCGGTCACCCGGTCCAGGTAGCGCTGCCACGCCACTGCCACATCCCCGCCCAGCGGTAGGTCACCGGCCGACAGGACGATCTTCTCCGCCCCGTCGTCGGCCTGCGCGGCCAGGTCCCGCCGCTGTGCGCCGGTGAGCCGCTGGCTGCGCTCCTGCCAGTGCAGGAAGAGGAACGCCAGGCGGTCGGCCGCCGGCATCAGCCCGGTCAGGTGTCGCAGGTGCGCCACGGCCAGCGGCAGCTCGCCGCCGGCCAGCCAGGGCACGTCCCCGCCGAGCAGGGTGAGGGCCAGTTCGCTGCCCGCGAACGCGAGCGGGCCGCCCCGGGCAGGGTCGCGCACGACGCGCTGGTCGCTGGCGAGGGACGCTCCCGGGTCGTACGCGAGCAGCCCCGCCCGTACCGCGTCGAGCGCGGCGGGGACGGCATGGAAGCCGAGGCTCAGACGCTCGGCGGGGGAGCCCTCCGGGTCGAAGAACCAGTTCATGCCGGGATCGGCCCGGCGGGCGGCGGCGACCAGACCGGTCAGGACGGTGCCGACCAGCTCGGTCAGCCGCGTGCCCGGGCAGCCGTCGGCCGGTACGGCCGAACGGGCGAACAACCAGCAGCGTTCCAACGACGGCACCTCGGCTGACGGGCGGGTGGAGCACGGGGACTCGACGGTCTGCGGGGTCGCCCCATCATCGGCCCGCAGGCCCGCTCCACCACCCGATCGGCGCTCCGAACTGGGGACGACTTAGGGGGTGACAGGGGTAGGACGTCGGCAGGGTGCTCGGAAGACTTGGGCCGCTACGGCGAGCGAGGTCTACGCCGCGGATGAGGAGTCTCGCCGACGGATGGATGTGGTGACATGCTTCGGAGCGACCTGATCCAGCCGTTGTCCGATCTGATCGAGGCGCACGCCGCCAGGTTGGGGAACAAGGTCGCATTCCGCGACGACCGCCGGGCGGTCGGATACGCCGACCTGGCGGCGCGGACCCGTCGGCTGGCCGGTCACCTGGCGGCAGCCGGGGTCGCCCGGGGCGACCGGGTGGCCTTCTGCCTCGGCAACCGCGTGGAGACGGTGGAGACCTGGCTGGCCGTCACGCGGGCCGCCGCGGTCGGCGTGCCGGTGAACCCGCACAGCACCGACGCGGAACTGGCCCATCTGCTGGACGACTCCGGTGCGGTGCTGGTGGTCACCGACCCGCGCCACCTCGACCAGATGCTGCGGCTGCGTACCTCCCGGCCGGCCCTGCGGATCGTGGTCACCGGGGACAGCCCGGTTCCGGACGAGGTCGTCGCCTGGCGCGACCTGGTCGATACCGAGCCGGCCGTGGGCGCCCGCGACGACCTGGGCCTCGACGAGGTGGCCTGGATGCTCTACACCTCCGGCACCACCGGCCGGCCCAAGGGTGTGCTCTCCACCCAGCGCACCTGCCTCTGGTCGGTCGCCGCCTGCTACGTGCCGATCCCCGGGCTCACCGCCGTCGACCGGGTGGTCTGGCCACTGCCGCTGTTTCACAGCCTCTCCCACATCGGGTGCGTGCTCAGCGTGACGGCGGTCGGGGCCACGGCCCGGCTCATCGACGGCTTCTCCGCCGACGACGTGCTGCGCGCGGTCGACGAGGACGAGGCCACAGTGCTCGCCGGTGTACCGGCCATGTACCACCACCTGGTCACCGCCGCCCGGGAGACCGGCTTCCGCGCCCCGGCCCTGCGGGTCTGCCTGGTCGGCGGGGCGATCACCACCGGCGCGCTGCGGCGGGCGTTCGACGAGGTCTTCGACGCGCCGCTGCTCGACGCGTACGGCAGCACGGAGACCTGCGGCTCGATCGCCGTCACCCGGCCGGAGCAGCCCCGGGCCGAGGGCTCCTGTGGGCGCGCGGTGCCTGGCGTCGAGGTGCGCCTGGTCAGCCCGCAGACGGGTCTGGACGTGCCGACCGGCGCCGAGGGGGAGGTCTGGGTCAGCGGTCCGAGCGTCATGCTCGGCTACCACAACCTGCCGGCGGTCACCGCCGCCGCACTGCGCGACGGCTGGTACCGCACCGGCGACCTGGCCCGCCGCGACGCCGACGGCAACATCTTCGTCACCGGCCGCCACCAGGAGCTGATCATCCGGGGCGGGGAGAAGATCCACCCGGCCGAGGTGGAGGAGGTGCTGCGCGCGGTGCCCGGCGTCGCCGACGTGGCGGTGACCGGCCGGCCGCATGAGGTGCTCGGCGAGGTGCCGGTGGCGTTCGTGGTGCCGGGGCCGGAGGGCTTCGACCCCGCCGCGGGGTTCGCAGCCTGCCGGGAGAGGCTCAGCTACCACAAGGTTCCCGAAGCGCTGTACGAGATCGGGCAGGTGCCCCGCACCCCGTCCGGCAAGGTCACCCGCCGGCTCCTGTCCGACGGGCCGGCGCGGCTGCGGGCGGTCAACGGCAGCCACCACGAGGCGCTCAGCCTGCTCGCCTGGCGACCGCTGGACCTGGCCGCCGTACCGCAGGTGGCGGCGCCCGTCCCGGCGGCCGCGCAGGACGCCGCCGGCCCGGCCCGCCGCTGGGCGCTTGTCGGCGCCGGGAGCGAGCCGCTGGTGGAGCCGCTGCGCGCGGCGTCGCCGGGGGAGCGGTTCCGGGCCCACCGGGACCTGGTCACCCTGCGGGCGGCCCCCGACGCCCCCGACGTGACGGTGCTGCTGGCCGGGCCGGCCGACGCCGACGCGGCGGATCTCGCCGGCCGGCTGCGTGGCTGGCTCGACGACGACGGCTTCGCCGGCACCCGGCTGGTGCTCTTGACCGGCCCGGCCAGCGACGGGGCGACCCGGCCCGGCGCGCACGGCCTGTCCGGCGACGCGGCCACCGGGGCAGGCGACGCCGCCGGGTGGGCCGGGCCGGATCCGGCGGCCGGTGCCGTCTGGGCGGTCGGGCGCAGCCTGCAGGCCGCATACCCGGACCGGATCGTGCTGGTCGACCACGACGCTTCGGCCCGCTCGCTCGCCCTGCTGCCCGCCGTCGTGGACGCCGGTGCCGCGCAGGTCGCCCTGCGGGGCGGGGCAGCCCGGCACGCGGCCCTCGTGCCCGCACCGGCGACCGCGCCGGCACGGCCGGCGACCGTGGCCGACCCGGAGCGCCCGGTGCTGGTCACCGGTGCCGACGGACCGACCGGCGCCGCGCTGGCCCGGCACCTCGTCGCCGCGCACCGCGTCCGCCGGCTGCGGCTGCTGTCCACCGGCGCGACGCCCGCCCCGGCCGTGGCGGACCTGGCCGCCGAACTCACCGCCACCGGTGCGGAAGCCGTCGTGCTGCCCGCCGAGCGGGTGGGCGACGAGGCGTTCGGCGCGGTCTTCCTCGGCCCGTGCGGCGACGACCTGGCCGACGCCGAGGGCGCCGCCCGGCTGCTCCGGCTCGCCGCGACGCTGGACGCGGCGAGCCGGCACCCGGGGGCGACGTTCACCGTCCTCGTGCCGTCCGCCCTGCTGCTGGGCGCCGCGGGCCCGGAGCGGGCCGCCTCGGCCGTCGGGGCCCTGCACGCCCTGGTCGCCCGCCGTCGGGCCGCCGGTCATCCGGCCCGGCTCGTCGGCACGACCGGGCCCGCCGAGGGCGGGTCGTTGCCCGGCGTCCCGGCGGCGACCGGACCCGGAGCGGGCACCGTGCCGGCGGCCGTGCGCGCCGACCTCGCCGCGTTCGACGTGGCCCACGACGGCAACGACCTGGTCGTGCTCGCCCGCCCGGCGGGCCACGTCGACGCCGCCCACCCGGCCTGGCGTGGGCCCGTCGCGGAGCCCGGCGACGCCACGGACGACCGGGACGCCGCCGAGCTGCGCCGCCGGCTGGCCGGGCTCACCACCGCCGAGGGGGACCGGCTCCTGCTCGACCTGGTCCGCACCGCCACCGCCCAGGTGGCCGGGCTGCCCGGCCCGGCCGCGGTCCGCCCCGGCCGCGCGTTCAAGGAACTCGGCTTCACCTCGGTCGCCGCGGTCGCCCTGCGCGACCGGCTGGCCCGGGCCACCGGGGTACGGCTCTCCGCCACTGTCGCGTTCGACCGGCCCAGCCCGCAGGCCCTCGCCCGGCACCTCGCCGCCCGCCTGCGGGGTGCCGCCGCGCAGGCCGCTCCCACGACGGACCCGGCGGCGGTGCCGTCCACGGGCGACGACCCGGTGGTCGTCGTGGCCATGGCCTGCCGGCTCCCCGGCGGCGTCGCCTCCCCCGAGGAGCTGTGGGATCTGGTCGACCAGGGCCGGGAAGGACTCACGGAGTTCCCCACGGACCGGGGCTGGGACCTGGCGAACCTCTTCTCCGACGACCCCGACCGCCCCGGCACCTCGTACGCCCGGGTCGGTGGCTTCCTCACCGGCGCCGCGGAGTTCGACGCCACCCTGTTCGCGATCAGCCCGCGCGAGGCGCTCGCCATGGACCCGCAGCAGCGGCTGCTGCTGGAGACCGCCTGGGAGCTGTTCGAGCGGGCCGGCATCGACCCCACCTCGCTGCGTGGCAGCGCCACGGGCGTCTTCACCGGCGTCATGCACCACGACTACGCCGCGAACCTGCGCCAGGCGCCGCCCGGCACCGAGGGCTACCTCGGCGTCGGCACCGCCGGCAGCGTCGTCTCCGGCCGGGTCGCCTACGCGCTGGGGCTGGAGGGGCCGGCGGTCACCGTCGACACGGCGTGCTCCTCGTCGCTGGTGGCGCTGCACCTGGCGGCCCAGGCGCTGCGCGCCGGGGACTGCTCCCTCGCCGTGGCCGGCGGCGTGGCGGTGATGGGTACCCCGCAGGCGTTCGTGGAGTTCAGCCGGCAGCGCGGGCTCGCCCCGGACGGCCGGTGCAAGGCGTTCGCCGACGGCGCCGACGGCACCGGCTGGTCCGAGGGCGTCGCGGTGCTGCTGCTGGAACGGCTCTCCGACGCCCGCCGGCACGGGCACCCCGTCCTCGCCGTGCTGCGGGCCTCCGCCGTCAACTCCGACGGCGCATCCAACGGGCTGACCGCCCCCAACGGGCCCGCCCAGGAGCGGGTCATCCGCCGGGCGCTGGAGGCGGCCGGGCTCTCCGCCGCCGACGTGGACGTGGTCGAGGCCCACGGCACCGGCACGTCGCTCGGCGACCCCATCGAGGCCCAGGCGCTGCTCGCCACGTACGGAGTGGGACGCGGCGACGCGGAACCGCTGCGGCTGGGGTCGCTGAAGTCCAACCTCGGCCACACCCAGGCCGCCGCCGGTGCCGCCGGGGTGATCAAGATGGTGCTCGCCATGCGGCACGGGACGCTGCCGCGCACCCTGCACGTGGACGCCCCGACGTCCGAGGTGGACTGGTCGGCCGGCGCGGTCGAGGTGCTCACCGAGGCCCGCTCGTGGCCCGACGTACGCCGGCCCCGCCGAGCCGGCATCTCGTCGTTCGGCATCAGCGGCACCAACGCGCACGTCATCGTCGAGGCGCCCGCCGACCCGCCGGCCACCGCCGAGGACGCCGCCGGGCCGCCGTCGCCCGGCACCGTCCGGCCGCCCGTGCCGTGGCTGCTCTCGGCGGCCTCCGACGAGGCGCTGCGTGGTCAGGCGGCCCGTTTGCTGGCGTGGTTCGACGGGCCGGGGGCGCACGCCGACCCGGTCGACGTCGGGCACGCCCTCGCCACCACGCGCGCGGCCCTCGAACACCGGGCCGTGGTGTTGGTCGGCGACGCGGAGTCCGCCCGGACGGGGCTCGGTGCGCTGGTCCGCAGCGGCCCGGACCCGGACCTGCCGAGCGTGTCGACCGGCCGGGTCGTCGACGGCCGACTCGGCCTGCTCTTCGGCGGGCAGGGCGGCCAGCGCCCCGGCATGGGCCGCGAGCTGTGCGCGGCGTACCCCGTCTTCGCCACCGCCTTCGACGCCGCCTGCGCCGAACTCGATCGCTGCCTGGCCGGCCACGCCCCGTACCCCGTCGCGGACGTCGTCCTCGCCGCCGAGGGCACCGAACCGGCCGGCCTGCTCGACGAGACCCTGTACACCCAGCCCGGGCTGTTCGCCTTCGAGGTGGCGCTCTACCGCCTCCTGGAGTCCTGGGGTGTGAGCCCCGATGCGGTGCTCGGCCACTCCGTCGGCGAGCTGGCCGCCGCGCACGTCGCCGGGGTGTTCTCCCTCGCCGATGCGGCGGCGCTGGTCGCCGCCCGTGCCCGGCTGATGCAGCAGCTGCCCGCCGGGGGCGCGATGGTCGCCGTCGAGGCCGACGAGGCCGAGGTAGCCGCGTACCTCACCGACCGGGTGGGCCTGGCCGCCGTCAACGGCCCCACCAGCGTCGTCCTCTCCGGCGACACCGACGCGGTGCTGGCCGTCGCGGACACGCTGCGCGCGGCCGGGCGCCGCACCAGCCGGCTGCGGGTGTCGCACGCGTTCCACTCGCCGCGCATGGACCCGATGCTCGACGAGTTCCGCGCGGTGGCCGCCGGCCTCACGTACCGCACCCCGCACCTGCCGGTGGTGTCCAACCTGACCGGTCACCCCGTCGACCCGGCTCGTCTCTGCTCGCCCGAGCACTGGGTGGCGCACGTGCGGGGCACCGTCCGCTTCCACGACGGGGTACGGGCCCTGCACGGGCAAGGCGTCACCACCTTCCTGGAGATCGGCCCGGCCGGCGTACTCACCGCCATGGCCCAGGACTGCCTCGTCGCCGAGGCCGACGAACTGGCCTTCGTCCCCGCCGTACGGGGCACCGCCGGGGAGGCCGAGGCGCTGCTCGCCGCCGTGGCGCGGCTGTACGTGCGGGGCGTCGCCGTGGACCGTGCCGTCCTCGCCGGCCCCGGCCCGCACCGCCGCGTCGACCTGCCCACGTACGCCTTCCAGCGCCGGCACTACTGGCTGCCCGCTCCCACCGGTGTCGGCGGTCCCGGCGGCGCCGGGCTGGCCGACGTCGGGCACCCGCTGCTCGGCGGGCTGCTGGCGGTCGCCGGCACCGCGCAGGTGGTCTGCACCGGGCAGGTGTCAACGGCCACCTCACCGTGGCTGGCCGCACCCGGCGACGGCACGGCCCCGCTGCTGCCCGCCTCCGCCCTGCTGGACATGTTCGCCCACCTCGGCGACCAGCTCGGCGCCCCGAGCGTGCGGCGGCTGCACATCCCCGAGCCGGTGCCGCTGCCCACCGAGGCGACCCTCGACGTGCAGATCGGTGTCGGCGCGCCGGACGGGCACGGACACCGGGTGGCGCACTGCCACGTCCGGGCCGGCGAAGGGCTGCCCTGGCGTGAGGTCGCCGAGGCCGTGCTCGCGCCCGTCGACCCGGGGAGCGGTCGGGGTGCCTTCGCCCCCGTCTGGCCGCCCACCGGGGCCCGGCCGGTGGATCTGAGCGCACCACAGCACCGCGCGCTGGCCGGGGAGCTGGTCCGGGGCGCCTGGGTCACCGCCGACCGGCTCTTCGTCGACGTACGCCTGCCGGAGGACGCCCGCGACCCGGACGCCGAGCGGTACGGCGTGCACCCGCTGGTGCTGGAGGCGGCGCTGCGCCTGCTCCCGCTCGCCGACTTCGCGCCCGTCGCCGACGCCGGGCCCACCGCTCGGCTGCTGCCCACCGAGTGGGCGGGCGTGCGCCGCCACGCCGTCGGAGCGCACGCGCTGCGTGTCTGCCTGGCCCCCGGCGGGGCGGACGCGGTGACGCTGAGCGCCGTCGACGACGCGGGCAGGCCCGTGCTCGATGCCGACCGGGTGGTGCTGCGGGCGGTGGACCTGCCGCCCGCCGGCCCGCCGACGACGGCGGCCACCCCCGCCGGACTGTATGTCGTCGACTGGCTGCCCGCGGCGTTCCCGGCGACCCCGGCGCCCTCCTGGACGATCGCCGACGACACGCCCCCGGACGGGCCGTTGCCGCCGCTGCTCGTGCTGCGGGTCGGCGACGGCGAGCCGGGCCGGCCGGTGCCCGACCGGGCGCACGCCGTGAGCCTCGCCGTGCTGGGCGTCCTCCAGACCTGGCTGGCCGACCCCCGCGCGGAGACCACCCGCCTGGCCCTCGCCCTGCGCGACGGCGACCCGGTGCACGCCCCGGTGGCCGGGCTGCTCCGCGTCGCCCAGGCCGAGCAACCCGACCGCTTCCTCCTGCTCAGCCTCGACACCACCGACGACGCCGCCGTCCGCTCGGCGCTGGCCGCCGCCGAGGACGAACCCGAGGTGGCCGTCCGCGACGGGCGTGCGCTGCTGCCCCGCCTCCGCCCCGTGGCGCAGACCCCGGCCGGCACGCCGCGGGCGGCTCTGGCCGGTGGCACCGTACTCGTCACCGGCGGCACCGGCGGGATCGGCCGGCAGGTCGCCACCCACCTCGCCACTGCGCACGGCGTCACCGAACTGGTGCTCGTCAGCCGCAGCGGCCGGTCCGGCGACTGGACGACAGCGCTGACCGACGCCGGCGTCACAGTCCGGGTGGTCGCGGCCGACGTCGCCGACCGGGCGGCGCTCGCCGAGGTGATCGCCCCACTGGCCGGCCGGCTCGTCGCCGTCGTGCACGCAGCCGGGGCCACCGATGACGCCCTGATCACCGACCTCGATCCCGCCCGCTGGGCACGGGCTCTGCGCTCCAAGGTGCACGGTGCCTGGCACCTGCACGAACTCACCGCCGGCCTCGACCTGGCCGCGTTCGTGCTCTTCTCCTCGGCCGCCGCCACCTTCGGCAGCCCCGGCCAGGGCAACTACGCCGCCGGCAACGCGTTCCTCGACGCGCTCGCCGCGCACCGCCGTGCCCAGGGCCTGCCGGGCAGCGCCCTGGCCTGGGGGCTGTGGGCCGCCCGGGACGGGATGGCGGGCCGGCTCAGCCCGGCCGACCTGGCCCGGCTCGCCCGCGGCGGCACCCGCCCCCTCGACACGGCTGCCGGACTGGCGCTGTTCGACGCCGCCCTGGACGTGGACCGGCCGGCGCTCGTGCCGATCGGGCTCGACCTGGCTGCCGTACGGACCTCCGGCGAGGTGCCCGCCCTGCTGCGGGCACTGCTGCCCCCGCCGCCCCGCCGGGCGGTCAACGCCGCCTCCGCGCCCGCCGCCGCTAAGGGCTTCGCCGACCGGCTGGCCGAACTCGCCGAGCCCGAGCGCGCCGAGCTGCTGCTGGACCTCGTCCGTACCCGGTGCGCCACAGTGGTCGGGCACGCCGGCCCCGAGCAGGTCGAGCCGCGCCGCCCGTTCAAGGACCTCGGCTTCGACTCGCTGATGGCAGTGGAGCTGAGCAACCGGCTCACCGCCGTCACCGGTGTCCGGCTCGCCCCGCACGCCGTGTTCAACCACCCCACTCCCGAGCTGCTCGCCGCGCACCTGCACGCCCGGCTGCTCGGCACCGCGGCCACCGGGGTCACCGACGCGAGCACCGTCGCCCTGGACGAGCCGGTCGCCGTCGTCGCGATGGCCTGCCGTTTCCCTGGCGGTATCGGCTCCCCGGAGGAGCTGTGGCGGCTGCTCGACGCGGGCGCCGACGTCATCGGCGACCTGCCCGACGACCGGGGCTGGCCGCTGGCCGACCTCTACGACCCGGTGCCCGGCACGCCCGGCCGGTCGTACGTGCGTTCCGGTGGGTTCCTCACCGGCATCGCCGACTTCGACGCCGAGTTCTTCGGCATCAGCCCCCGCGAGGCCCTCGCCATGGACCCGCAACACCGGCTGCTGCTGGAGACCTCCTGGGAGGCGCTGGAGCGCGGCGGCATCGACCCGGCCACCCTGCGGGGCAGCCGGACCGGTGTCTTCGCCGGCACCCACGGGCAGGACTACGCCGGCCGGGTCGCCCCCGGCGTCGTCTCCGACGACGGCGAGGTCACCGCCGACGAGGGGCACCTGCTCACCGGCACCGCCGGCAGCGTCCTCTCCGGCCGGGTCGCCTACGCGCTCGGGCTGGAGGGACCAGCCATCACCGTGGACACCGCCTGCTCCGCCTCCCTGGTGGCGCTGCACCTGGCCGTGCAGGCGCTGCGCCAGGGCGACTGCGACCTGGCCCTGGCCGGTGGCGTGTCCGTGATGGCCACCCCGGCCGGGCTGACCGGTTTCAGCCGCCAGCGGGGCCTCGCCGCCGACGGGCGGTGCAAGGCGTTCGCCGAGGACGCCGACGGCTTCGGCATGTCCGAGGGCGTGGGGATGCTGGTGGTCGAGCGGCTCTCCGACGCCCGCCGCCGGGGCCACCCGGTCCTGGCCGTCGTACGCGGCTCGGCGGTCAACTCCGACGGCGCGTCCAATGGGCTGACCGCCCCGAACGGGCCGTCGCAGGAACGGGTCATCAAGGCCGCGCTCGCCGCCGCCGGGCTGACCGCCGCCGAGGTGGACGTGGTGGAGGCCCACGGCACCGGCACGTCGCTCGGCGACCCCATCGAGGCCGAGGCGATCCTCGCCACGTACGGGCAGCGTCCGCCCGGCGCACCGCCGGTGCTGCTCGGCTCGGTCAAGTCCAACCTCGGGCACACCCAGGCCGCGGCCGGCGTCGCCGGCGTGCTCAAGATGGTCATGGCGATGCGTCACGGCGTCCTGCCGCGCACCCTGCACGCCGAGCGCCGCAGCTCGCGGATCGACTGGGACTCGGGCGCGGTGGAGCTGCTCACCGAGGCCCGCCCGTGGCCGGCGGCGGACCGGCCGGTGCGCGCCGGCGTCTCGTCGTTCGGCATCAGCGGCACCAACGCCCACGTGATCGTCGAGTCGGTCGCCGAAACGATGCCGGAGGCCGCCGGATCCGAGCCGCCGCAGGAGCGTGCGCTGCCATGGCTGCTGTCGGCGCGTACCCCGCAGGCGCTCATCGGCCAGGCGCGCCGGCTGCGGGCGGACCTCGCCGCCCGGCCCGGCCGGCGGCCCCTCGACGTGGCCTGGTCGCTGGCCACCACCCGAGGCACCTTCGACTCCCGGGCGGTGCTGGTCGCCGCTTCGGCGCAGCGGGCCGCCGACGCCCTCGACGCGCTCGTCGAGGGCCGGCCCGACCCGGCGGTCACGCGCGGCGAGGCCCGTCCCGCGGGCCGCTGCGTCTTCGTCTTCCCCGGGCAGGGCGCACAGTGGCTCGGCATGGGGTTGGACCTGCTCGACCAGGCCCCCGTGTTCGCCGAACGCATGGCGGCCTGCGACGCGGCGCTGCGACCGTACCTGGACTGGTCGCTGGTGGACGTGCTGCGCCAGGCGCCCGGCGCGCCCGGCCTCGACGAGGTCGACGTCGTGCAGCCCGCCCTGTTCGCGATGATGGTGTCGCTGGCCGAGCTGTGGCGCTCGTACGGTGTGCAGCCGGCCGCCGTGGTCGGCCACTCCCAGGGCGAGATCGCTGCCGCCTGCGTCGCGGGGGTGCTGTCCCTGCCCGACGCGGCCCGGGTGGTGGCGCTGCGCAGCCGCGCGCTGCGGGCTCTGGCCGGGCACGGGGCGATGGCCTCCGTCGCGCTGCCCGCCGACACGGTCCGCGACCGGATCGCCCGTTTCGGCGAGCGGATCTCGGTCGCCGCCGTGAACGGGCCGGCCGCCGTCGTGGTGTCCGGCGAGCCGGAGGCGGTCGAGGAACTGCTCGCCGAGTTGGCCGGCGAGCAGACCCGGGTGCGTCGGATCGCCGTCGACTACGCCTCCCACTCCGCCCAGGTGGAACGCATCCGCGACGAGCTGGCCGAGGTGCTGGCCGGCATCACCCCCGGTCCGGCCGCCGTGCCGCTGTTCTCCACCACCGACCTGCGCTGGCTCGACGGCGAGGAGATGGGGCCCGACTACTGGTACCGCAACCTGCGCCGGCCCGTCGAGCTGGAACGGGCGATCCGCTCGCTGGCCGCCGAGGGCCACGACGCGTACGTCGAGTGCAGCCCGCACCCGGTGCTCACCGTCGGCGTCGAGGAGACCCTCGCCGACCACGACGGCGATGCCGTGGTGGTCGGCTCGGTGCAACGCGACCAGGGCGGCCTTGAGCGGTTCCTGCTCTCCCTGGCCCAGCTCCACGTGTCCGGGGTCGCGGTGGACTGGCGGCCCGCACTGGCCGGCGGCCGGCGCGTCGACCTGCCCACGTACGCGTTCGCCCACCGCCGCTACTGGCCCCGGCCGATCTCCGGCCCCGGCGACGTCGGCGCCGCCGGTCTGGACACCGCCGGTCATCCGCTGCTCGGCGCGTCGGTCGTGCTGGCCGAGACGAGGGGCCACCTGTTCACCGGGCGGCTGTCGGCCGACGCGCAGCCGTGGCTGGCCGATCACCGGGTCACCGGCAGCGTGCTGGTGCCCGGCACCGGCCTGGTGGAGTTCTGCCTGCGCGCCGGCGACGAGGTCGGCCACCCGTTCCTCGACGAGATGGTCATCGAGGCGCCGCTGACCCTGCCCGCCGGCGGAGCGACGCAGGTTCAGGTGGTGGTCGGCGCGGGCGCCGGCGACGGACGCCGCCCGGTGACCGTGCACTCCCGGCCCGCCGACGCGCCGGCGGGACAGCCGTGGACCCGGCACGCCAGCGCCACCCTCCGCGCCGATCAGCCCGCGGTGTCTCCGCAGCTCACCGTCTGGCCGCCGCCCGACACCCGGCCCGTGGACCTGACCGGCTTCTACGCCGGCCTGGAAGCCGACGGGTACGAGTACGGGCCGGCGTTCCAGGGCCTGCGCGCGGTGTGGACCAGCGGCGATGAGGTCTACGCCGAGGTGGAGCTGCCGGCGGCCCAGCGGGTCGACGCCGACCGGTACGGCCTGCATCCCGCCCTGTTCGACGCCGCCCTGCACGCCGCGCACTTCGGCGGGCTCGCCGGGGCCGGGGCCGGCCAGCTCCTGCTGCCGTTCGCCTGGAGCGGCGTGAGCCTGCACGCCACCGGGGCGACCGCCCTGCGGGTACGGCTGAACCGGGTCGGGCCGCACGCCATCGCGCTGACCGTCGCCGATCCGACCGGCGCCCCGGTGGCCGAGGTGGCCGCCCTGACGATGCGCCCGATCTCCGCCACCGAGCTGGCCGTCGCCGACGACCGCGCCACCCGCGACGCCCTGTTCCGCGTCGACTGGACGCCGCTGCCGCCCGTCGAGTCGGCCACTCCGGTCGACGCCGTGACCGTCGCCCCCGGTCTGGACGGGTTCCCGCTGCACCATGGGTTGGACGGGCTCGCCGACGCCGTGGACGCGGGACTGGCTCTGCCCGCGGCGGTGCTCGTGCCGCTCGACGCGGACCCCGCGCAGCCCGCCGCCCGCGCGGCACGCCATGCCGCCGTACAGGCCCTCGACCTGGTCCGGCGTTGGCTCACCGAGCCCCGCTGGGCGGCGTCGCGGCTGCTGCTGGTGACCCGAGGCGCGGTGGCCGTGCACCACGCCGGCGAGGTGACCGACCCGGCCGCCGCGGCGGCGTGGGGTCTGGTGCGCTCCGCCCAGTCGGAGAACCCGGGCCAGATCGTCGTCGTCGACGTCGACCACGACGGGATCGGCCCCGATGAGGTGGCCGCCCTGCTGGCGGCGGACGAGCCGCAGGCCGCGATCCGGGTCGGCGCGGCGTACGTGCCGCGGTTGGCGCGGGCCGGGTCGGCCGGTGAGCTGCCCGCACCACCCGCCGCCGCGTGGCGGCTGGACGCGCCGGTGCGGGGCAGCCTGGAGAACCTCACTCTGGTCGCCACCGACGCCGCCGACGCCGCGCTCGGCCCCCGCGAGGTCCGGGTACGCGTCCGCGCCGCCGGCCTCAACTTCCGCGACGTGCTCAACGCACTCGGCCTCTACCCTGGCGACGCGGGACCGCTCGGCGGCGAGGGCGCCGGCGAGGTCGTCGAGGTGGGCGCCGAGGTGACCGACCTGCGGCCCGGCGACCACGTGTTCGGGGTCTTCGTGGGCTGCTTCGGGCCCGTCGCGGTCACCGACCGCCGCCTGCTGGCCCCGATGCCGGTCGGCTGGTCGTATGTGGAGGCCGCCTCCGTGCCGGTGGTCTTCCTGACCGCCTACCACGGGCTGATCAACCTGGCCGGGCTCACCCGCGGCGAGTCGGTGCTGGTGCACGCGGCGGCCGGTGGCGTCGGCATGGCCGCCGTGCAGCTCGCCCGCCACCTCGGGGCCGAGGTGTACGCCACCGCCAGTCCCGGCAAGTGGGGCGCCCTGCGCGCGCTCGGTCTCGACGACGAACACCTGGCCTCGTCCCGGACCCTCGACTTCGAGACCCGCTTCGCCGCCACCACCGGCGGCCGGGGTGTCGACGTCGTCCTGGACTCGCTGGCCCGCGAGTTCGTCGACGCCTCGCTGCGGCTGCTGCCGCGCGGCGGGCGGTTCGTCGAGATGGGCAAGACCGACATCCGCGATGCCGACCGCGTCGCCGCCGACCACCCGGGGGTGGCCTACACCGCCTTCGACCTGACCTTGGAGGAGCCCGACGAGGTGCAGCGCATGCTCGTCGTGCTGCTGGAGCTCTTCGAACGCGGGGTACTCACCCCGCTGCCCACCCAGGTGTGGGACGTCCGCCAGGCACCGGAGGCGTTCCGGCACGTCAGCCAGGCCCGGCACGTCGGCAAGGTGGTGCTCACCATGCCCCGGGAGTGGGATCCCGACGGCACGGTGCTGCTGACCGGAGGTACCGGAACCCTGGGCCGGCTGGTCGCCCGGCGGCTGGTCGAGACGCACGGCGTCCGGCGGCTGCTGCTGGTCAGCCGCCGCGGCGAGCGGGCCCCCGGTGCGGCCGAGGCGGTCGACGAGCTGCGGGCCCTGGGTGCCGAGGCCACGGTGGTGGCAGCCGACGTGTCCGACCGGGACGACCTCGCCGGGGTGCTGGCGGCGGTACCGGATCGGCACCCGCTGACCGCCGTCGTGCACCTCGCCGGAGTGCTCGACGACGGGGTGGTCACCGCCCTCACCCCGCAGCGCGTCGACACGGTCTTCGCGCCGAAGCTCGACGCCGCGTGGCACCTCCACGAGCTCACCCGTCACCTCGACCTCGCCGGGTTCGTGCTCTTCTCCTCCGGCGCCGGCGTCTTCGGCGTACCCGGTCAGGCGAACTACGCCGCGGCGAACGCGTTCCTCGACGCGCTCGCCCTGGCCCGCCGCGCCGAGGGGCTGCCGGGCCGGTCGTTCGCCTGGGGGCTGTGGGAGCAGGCCAGTGAGATGACCGCCAAGCTGGACCGCACCGATCCCCGGATCACCGCCCGCGACGGGCAGCTCGCCATCCCGTCCGAGCTGGGGATGGCCCTGTTCGACGCGGGCCTGCGGCTGGCCGAGCCGGTGCTGGTGCCGACGAGGATCGACGTCGCCGCGCTCGGCGAGCGGGTCGAGCGGCCACCGGCGCTGCTGCGTGGGCTGCTGCGCCGGGAGCGGCCGACCGCGCGGGCGGCCACCCCGACCGGCGGCGGGCGTACGCTCGCCGACCAGCTGGCGGCGCTGGACGGGCCTGAGCGCCACACCCTGGTGGTCGACCTGGTACGCGAGCAGGCGGCGAGCGTGCTCGGGCACGGCAGCCGGGCGGCGGTGGCCCCGGGCCGGGCGTTCAGTCAGATCGGCTTCGACTCGCTGACCGCCGTCGAGCTGCGCAACCGGCTGACCACGGCCACCGGCCTTCGCCTGCCGGCCACGCTGATCTTCGACTACCCGGACCCTAACGAGCTGGCCACGTACCTGGTGTCCGAGCTGGCGCCGGACACCGGACCGGCGGTCCCGCCGGTCCTCGCGGACCTGGAGAACCTGGAGCGCTCGCTGACCGAGGCCACTGTGGAACCGGAGCTGCACGACCAGATCGGGTCCCGCCTGGAGGTGCTGATCGCCAAGTGGCGGACGATGCGCGCCGGCTCGGGCGGCGATCCCGACCTCGACCTCGAACTGGCCAGCGACGACGACCTGTTCGACCTCATCGACTCCGAACTCGGTATCTGATGGCCGTCCGGCCGCCCCGCACGCCACAAGCCGACCCCGTGTCCGACCGACCCCCGAGGAACCGATACCGATGCTGACGACCGACGTCCTGATCGTGGGCTACGGCCCCGTCGGTGAGATGCTCACGATCCTGCTGGCGCAGCGAGGGCTCACCGTCACGGCGGTCGAGCGGTGGGCCACCCCGTACAACTTCCCCCGCGCGGTGTCGTACGACGGGGAGGCGAGCCGTGTCCTGGCCGCCGCCGGCGTCGCCGACCGCCTCGGCCCGGTGGTGGAGTCGTCGGGCGAGTACACCTTCAAGAACGGCTTCGGCCGGACCCTGCTGCACGTCAAGGTCACCGGCGACGGGCCGATGGGCTGGCCCGACTCGGTCTCCTTCTACCAGCCGGGACTGGAGGCGCTGCTCGCCGAGCGGGGCGCGGAGTTGCCGGGTGTCACGGTGCTGCGCCCGTACCAGGTGACGGGCCTGGTCGAGCACGCCGACGGGGTCGAGGTGACCATCGCCGGCCCGGACGGCGAGGAGGTCCGCGCGGCCCGCTGGGTCATCGGCTGCGACGGGGCCAACAGCTTCGTGCGGGAGCACCTGGGCAGCGGCGTCACCGACCTCGGCTTCACGTACGACTGGCTGGTCTGCGACGTGGTCCCGCACGAGGCCCGCGAGTTCAAGCCGAACAACCTGCAGGTCTGCGACCCGGCGCGGCCCCGCACGGCCGTGTCGGCCGGCCCGGGACACCGGCGGTGGGAGTTCATGCGGGTGCCGGGGGAGAGCCGGGAGGAGTTCGAGAGCGCCGAGAGTGTGTGGCGGCTGCTCGGCCTCTTCGACATCACCCCGGACAACGCCACCCTGGAGCGGTACGGCGTCTACACCACCCAGGCATGCTCGGCCGAGCGCTGGCGTTCCGGGCGGATCCTGCTCGCCGGCGACGCGGCGCACGTGATGCCGCCGTTCATGGGGCAGGGGATGAGTTCGGGCTTCCGCGACGCCCTCAACCTCGCCTGGAAGCTCGACCTGGTGCACCGCGGCCTGGCCGACGAGGCTCTGCTGGACACCTACCAGGAGGAGCGCTGCGCGCACGTGCAGCACGCCATCCGGATGTCCATCGACTCGGGCACTGTGATCTGCGAGACCGACCGCGCCGCCGCGGCCGGCCGCGACGCCGCGATGCTCGCCGAGCTGCGCCGGCGTACCGCCCGCCCGCGCACCCGGTCCCTGCTGGAGCCCCTGTCCGGCGGGGTCCGGCACAGCGGCTGCGAGGCCGCCGGCGCCCCGATGCCGCAGGGTCGCGTCGAGGTCGACGGCCGCGCCGGGCTCTTCGACGAGGTCGTCGGCACCGGCTTCGTCCTGCTCTGCGCCGAGGACCCCGACGACCTGCTCGACGCCGACGCCCGGGCCTTCCTGGACGCGCTCGGCGCGCGGGTCGTCCGGATCGTTCCCGCCGGTGCGCCCGCACCCGGATCCGGCGCCGCGCCGACCGCCTTCGACCTCGACGACGTGTACCTGGCCCACCTCAAGCGGTACGACGCGGTGGCGGTCCTCGTCCGGCCCGACTTCTACGTCTTCGGCACCGCCGCCGACCCGGCCGCTGTGCCCGCGCTCGTCGAGGATCTGCGCCGGCAGATCCGGCGCGGCTGATCGGCATCCACCCACCGGAAGGAACCGACATGTTCGAGAACCTGAAGATCGCCGGCCGGGCGATCCGCACGGTCTTCACCGCCGACCCCATCACCCGGGTCCGGCGCTTCTACGAGATCCAGTCACCCGACGTGGAGTTCGCGGCCCGCCGTACCCACTACATGAACGTGGGCTACTGGTCCGACGGGGTCACCGACATCGACACGGCCGCCGACGCGCTGGCCGACAAGCTGGCCGACGCCGCCGGGCTCAAGCCGGACGACACCGTGCTCGACGTCGGCTTCGGCTACGGGGACCAGGACTTCAAGTGGCTGCGCGAGCGCCAGGTCGCCAAGGTGTACGGCCTGAACATCACCCCGCATCACGTCGAGGCGGCGCAGCGCCGGGCGCAGGAGGAGGGGCTCGCCGACCGGACCGACTTCCGGCTCGGCAGCGCCACCGAACTGCCCTTCGAGGACAACACCTTCGACCGGGTCGTCGCCCTGGAGTCCGCCTTCCACTTCTACCCGCGCAGCGCGTTCTTCGCCGAGGCGCTGCGGGTGCTGCGCCCGGGCGGCGTGCTCGCCACTGCCGACATCATCCCGGTCAGCGGCGACGTCGTCCGCGCGGCCATCCAGTCCGGCCCGCTGAGTTTCGTCAAGTTCAGCATTCCCAAGGAGAACTGGCACGACCGGGACACGTACCGGCAGGAGCTGGTCGAGGCCGGCTTCGCCAACCCGGAGGTCCGCTCGATCAAGGACCGGACGTGGGAGGGCTGGCGGGCGTACATGGCCGAGCGGACCAATGACCCCGCGTTCCGGGCCGTCGTCAAGCCGGCCGTCCGCAAGAGCATGGCGGCCCACTGGAAGAACCAGGACCTCATGAAGCGTGAGCTGGCGCAGCTCGACTACGTGATCGCGGTCGGCCACAAGCGGTGACAGCGCGTACCGAGGGGCCCGTCCACCGGTCGTCACGACCGGTGGACGGGCCCCCGTCGGCGTGAGATCAGACCGCCGGTGCCGCGCTCAGGGTTGCCGAGACGGCCCGCAGGATCGCCGGCTGGTGCTCGGCCAGGAAGAAGTGCCCGCCCGGGTAGACCTTCAGGTCGAACGCTCCAGTGGTGTGGTCCGACCACGCCCGAGCCTCGTCGACAGTCGTCTTCGGGTCGTCGTCGCCGGTGAGGACGGTGATCGGGCAGCTCAGCGGCGGCCCCGGCCGGTAGGTGTACCGCTCGGCGGCCCGGTAGTCGTTGCGGATCGCCGGTAACGCGGCGCGCAGCATCTCCGGATCCCCGAGGACGGCGGAGTTGGTGCCGCTCAGCTTCCGGACGTCGGCCAGCAGCCCCTCGTCGTCGAGCAGGTGCACCGTCTCGTGCCGTGACTTCGACGGCGCCCGGCGCCCGGACGCGAACAGATGCGCGACGCTGCCGCCGTCCTGCTCGATGAGCCGGGCGAGTTCGAAGCCGAGGCTGGCCCCCATGCTGTGCCCGAAGATGGCCAGCGGCTCGTCCCGCCAGGGCCGCAGCACGGTGAACACCTCGCGCGCGAGGTCGTGGATGTCGCCGATGCACTTCTCGTGGCGCCGGTCCTGCCGCCCCGGGTACTGGATCGACAGCACCTCCACGGCGGGGGAGAGAGCGCGGGACACCGGGAAGTAGAAGCTTGCCGACCCGCCGGCGTGGGGCAGGCACACCAGGCGCCTCGCGCCGCCCGGGGCGGGGTGGAAGCGTCGCACCCACAAGCCGTTGTCGGTCTCTGGCGTGGTCATCCTCTGGTGGTCCTTCCGGCGGCTGCGGTTGCCGACCGGATCGGGCGTGGACCCGGTCGAGGCGACGCTAGTGCGGCGGGTCGGGACCGGACACCCCTAGCTGGTCGGTTGCCTGGTTAGGGGTTGTCCGCGCTCGCGCGTAACCAATAACTTCTCCCGGCAGATGGGGATCTGCGTGGCTCTCGGCCGAGCGAGCCGAACGACAGATACAGGTGTCGCCTGAGACTTCTGCGCATTCGTACCGTCGCTTACGTCGAGTCTCCGCCGTGAATCGCGATGGGCTGGGTTGATGGACACCGAAGAGAAGCTCCGGGAGTACCTGAAGAGAGTCACCGCCGACCTGCGGCGGACCCGGCAACGGCTCCGGGACGTCGAGGCCGACGCGCAGCAGCCCATCGCGATCGTCGGTATCGGCTGCCGGTTCCCCGGCGGGGTGCGCACGGCCGAGGAACTGTGGGATCTCGTCGCGTCCGGCGGTGACGCGATCGCCTCCTTCCCCACCGACCGTGGCTGGGATCTCGACGCGCTCTACGACCCGGAGCGGTCCCGGCCGGGCACCTCCTCGGTCCGCGAGGGCGGATTCGTGGCCGACGCCGCCGAGTTCGACTCCCGGCTGTTCGAGGTCTCGCCGCGTGAGGCGCTCGCCATGGACCCGCAGCAGCGGCTGCTGCTGGAGACCTCGTGGGAGGCCGTCGAGTCGGCGGGAATCGACCCCACCAGCCTGAAGAACGCCCGGGCCGGAGTCTTCGCCGGCATGACCCACAGCGGGTACGCGCATCCGCCGGAGACCCCGCCGGCGGGTGTGGAGGACTACCTCGGTCTCGGCAACGCGGGCAGCATCGCCTCGGGTCGGGTGGCGTATTCGTTCGGGTTCGAGGGTCCGGCGGTGACTGTGGACACGGCGTGTTCGTCGTCGCTTGTGGCGTTGCATCTGGCGGTGCAGGCGCTGCGGTCGGGGGAGTGCGATCTCGCGCTGGCCGGCGGCGTCACGGTCATGCCCACCCCTGCAGTGTTCATCGATTTCACCAGGCAGGGAAACCTGTCCCCGGTGGCCCGGTGCCGGGCGTTCGCCGACGCGGCGGACGGCACAGCGCTCGCCGAGGGTGTCGGGATGTTGCTGGTGCAGCGGTTGTCGGATGCGCGGCGTGAGGGGCGTCGGGTCCTTGCGGTGGTGCGGGGCACGGCGGTGAATCAGGACGGTGCGTCGAATGGTTTGACGGCGCCGAACGGTCCGTCGCAGCAGCGGGTGATCCGGCAGGCGCTCGCCAACGCGGGGTTGGGTGTGGCGGACGTCGACGTGGTGGAGGCGCACGGTACGGGTACGACGTTGGGTGATCCGATCGAGGCGCAGGCGTTGCTGGCGACGTACGGGCAGGGCCGGGATGTGCCGTTGTTGTTGGGGTCGGTGAAGTCGAACATCGGTCACACGCAGGCCGCTGCCGGGGTGGCTGGGATCATCAAGATGATTTTGGCGATGCGGTATGGGGTGGTGCCGGCGTCGTTGCATGTGGATGTGCCGTCGTCGCATGTGGACTGGTCGTCGGGTGCGGTGGAGTTGGTGACCGAGTCGCGGCAGTGGCCGGGCGTGGGGCGTCCTCGGCGTGCGGGTGTGTCGTCGTTCGGTATCTCGGGGACGAACGCGCACGTGATCCTGGAGCAGCCGGAGGCTGAAGCCGTCGCCGAGGTGGCGGCGGAGCCGGAGTCTTCCCCGGCATCTGCCGGGGGCGCTTCCGTGGCTTTGCCGGTGCCGTGGGTGGTGTCGGGTCGTTCGGAGCGGGGTTTGTCGGGTCAGGCCGGGCGGTTGGCGTCGTTCGTGCGTGGTCGTGGTCTGTCGCCGGTGGATGTGTCGTGGTCGTTGGTGACGTCGCGGGCGGCGTTGGAACATCGCGCGGTGGTGTGGGGTTCGTCGGTGGACGAGTTGGTTGCTGGTCTGTCGGCGGTGGCCGAGGGCCGGTCGGCGGGTGTGGTGTCGGCGGGTCGTCGGGCGGTGTTGTTCACGGGTCAGGGTTCGCAGCGTGCGGGTATGGGCCGGGAGCTGTACGAGACGTTTCCGGTGTTCGCGTCGGCGTTCGACGAGGTGTGCGCCTGTTTCGATGGTGTGTTGCCGCGTGCGTTGCGGGATGTGGTGTTCGCGCAGGCGGGGTCGGATGAGGCTGCCCTGGTGGATCAGACCGTCTTTGCCCAGGCTGGTCTGTTCGCGGTCGAGGTGGCGTTGTGGGAGTTGCTGTCGTCGTGGGGTGTGCGGGCGGATTTTGTGGCGGGTCATTCGATCGGTGAGGTGACGGCCGCGTATGTGGCGGGGATGCTCTCCCTCGCGGATGCGTGTGTGCTGGTGGCGGCGCGGGGCCGGTTGATGCAGGCCCTGCCCAGCGGTGGGGTGATGGCGGCGGTGGGCGCGTCGGAGGAGGCTGTCGCCGAGCTGATCGGCGTGACCGGTGCGGGCGTGGATATCGCGGCGGTGAACGGTCCGGCGTCGGTGGTGGTGTCGGGTGCCGCCGGCGAGGTCGCTTCGGTGGTGGCGGCCTCGCGTGAGCGGGGTTGGCGGGTCAAGGAGTTGTCGGTCAGTCACGCGTTTCATTCGCGGTTGATGGATCCGATGTCGGATGAGTTCCGGTCGGTGGTGTCCGGGTTGGATTGGCGGGTGCCGCGGGTGCCGGTCGTGTCGAACGTGACGGGCGCGGTGGCGGAGGCGGACGAGCTCACCGACCCGGGCTACTGGGTCCGGCACGTACGCCAGCCCGTGCGGTTCGCCGACGCGGTGCGCACGCTCCACCAGCAGGACGTCGTGCAGTTCCTCGAGATCGGCCCCGACGCCGTACTCACCGCCATGGCGCAGGACTGTGTGGAGGCGGCCGGCGACGTGCGGTACGTCGCCACGATGCGTGCCGGCCACTCCGAGGCCGACACGCTGCGCGCCGCCCTCGCCGAGTGGTACGTCACCGGCGGCCACGTCGACTGGACCGGATACCTCACCGCCCTCGACGGGTCCGGCCCCGAGCGGGCGGCCGGGGCACGTCCCCGCACCATCGCCCTGCCCACGTACGCCTTCGACCATCAGCGCTACTGGCTCAACACCACTACGGGGGCTGAGGCGGCGCCCGGGCTCGGCGTCCGCCCCGTCGACCACACGCTGCTCGACGCCGCCGTACGCGTGGCCGACGACGACGTACGGGTCTTCGGCACCGAACTCTCCGTACTGACACACCCGTGGCTCGCCGAACATGTCGTCTGGGACTCGGTGGTGGTGCCCGGCGCCGCCCTGGTCGAGATGGTCCTGCACGCGGGCGCGCAGGTCGGCTGCGACACCCTCGACGAGCTGACCCTCCAGGCCCCGCTGGCGCTCGCCGAGGACGGCACCCGGGCGATGCAGGTGAAGCTGGGCGCGGTGGACGAGGACGGTCGCCGGACGGTCACCATCCACTCCCGAGCCGCCGCCGACGCGGACGGCGAGTGGGACCGTCACGCGGCGGGCATCCTCGCCCCGGCCGTACCGCAGCCCGACAGGTCCGATCCGGCGCCGTGGCCGCCCAGCGCCGCCACCGCCGTCGCAGTCGACGGCATCTACACCGAACTGTCCCGTCTGGGCGTCGAGTACGGTCCGCTCTTCCGTGGCCTGCGCGCCGTCTGGCGCACCGACGACGAGGTGTGCGCCGAGGTGGCGGTGCCCGACGGCACCGAGGTCGCCGGCTTCGGCCTGCATCCCGCCCTGCTGGACGCGGCGCTGCACATCGTCGGTCTGCTCGACTCCGACGGGGAGGATGCCTCCGGCGTACGCCTGCCCTTCGCCTGGACCGGCGTCACCCTCTCGGCGGTCGGCGCGACCGCGCTGCGGGTACGCGCCCGGCGCAGCGGCGGCGGCGTGACCCTGACCCTGACCGACCCGGCCGGCGCACCCGTCGCCCGGATAGACTCCCTGGTCTCTCGCCCCGTCACCGCCGACCAGGTGCGCGCCGGTGACTCCGCCGCCGACTCGCTGTACGCCGTCAGCTGGCAGAGCGTGCGGCCGGGCACCCCGGCGACCGTTCGGGTGGTGCTCCTCGGCGACGCACCGTCCGACCTGTCCGAGATCGCCAGGTACAGGCTCGCCGAGCTGGCGGAGGCGGTCGACTCCGGCCGGATCGACCCCGAACTGGTGCTGCTCGCCGCGTACGCCGACGACGAGCACGCCCCGGTCCCCGCCGCGACGCGCAGCCGGCTCACCGCAGTGCTGACCGCCGTCCAGGGCTGGCTCGCCGACGACCGGCTGGCGGCGCGGCGGCTGGTCGTGCTGACCCGCGGGGCCGTCTCCGCCGGCGACACCTGCCGTGCGGGCGACCTGCCCGGCGCGGCGGTCTGGGGCCTGCTGCGTTCGGCCCAGGCCGAGCACCCCGACCGCTTCGTGCTCGTGGACCTCGACGAGGCGCGGCAGCCGGAGTCCTGCACGGTGGACCTGGTGGCCCGTGCGGTCGCCACCGGCGAACCCCAACTGGCGGTCCGGGACGAGCAGGTCCTGACGCCCCGGCTCGCGCCAGCCGTCCTCGAACCGGTCCCGGCCGCCGTCCTCGACCCCGACGGGACGGTCCTGGTCACCGGAGCCACCGGCGCCCTCGGCGGTCTGCTGGCCCGGCACCTGGTCAGTACGCACAAGGTGCGCCATCTGCTGCTGGTCAGCCGCCGCGGAACCGACGCCCCCGGCGCCGCGGAGCTGCTCGCCGAGCTGACCGCGCTGGGTGCGCAGGCCCGCCTGGTCGCCGCCGATGTGGCGGACCGGGACCGCCTGGCCGCGGTGCTGGACGACGTTCCCGCCGAGCACCCGCTCACCGGCGTGGTGCACGCCGCCGGCGTCCTCGACGACGCGGTGATCTCGGCGCTGACCCCCGGCCGGCTGTCAGCCGTCCTCTCCGCCAAGGCCGACGCCGCCTGGCACCTGCACGAGCTGACCCGATCGCGGCCGCTGGCGATGTTCGTCCTCTTCTCGTCGGTCGCCGGCGTCCTCGGCGGCCCCGGGCAGGGCAACTACGCCGCCGCGAACGCGTTCCTCGACGGCCTCGCCGGGCACCGGCACGCCTCCGGCCTCGCCGCCACGTCCCTGGCCTGGGGCCTCTGGGCCGCGGACAGCGGCATGACGGGCGCACTCGACGCCGCCCAGCGGCAGCGGATGAGCCGCAACGGCCTCAGCCCGCTCGACACCGGCCAGGCGCTGCGCCTCTTCGACGCCGGCCTGCACGGTGGACGCCCCCACCTGGTGCCGGCGCTGCTCGACCTCGCCGCGCTGCGCCGCCAGGCCGACGCCGGCCAGCTCCCGGCGCCGCTGCGCGGCCTGGTCCGGGCCCGGCGACGCGTCGTCGAGGGCGGTGGCGACGGCGGTCCGTCCTTCGCGCAGCGCCTCGCCGGCACGCCCGAGGCGGAACGCGGCCGGCTGGTGGAGGAACTGGTCAAGGCGCAGGTCATCGAGGTGCTCGGCTACCCGCCGGCCACCGTCGTACCGTCCGGGCAGACGTTCACCGGCCTCGGCTTCGACTCGCTGACGGCCGTGGAGCTGCGCAATCGGCTGACCGCCCTCACCGGCATCCGGCTGCCGGCGAGCCTGATCTTCGACTGCCCCACGCCCGCCGCCCTCGCCGACTTCTTGCTGGTCGACGCCGTCCCGCCGGAGCCCGAACCGGGCCTGCTCGCCGAGCTGGACCGGCTGGAGGCCGCATTCGCCGCGACCGCGCCGGAAGAGCTGGAGCGGCTGGCCGCCGACGACGAGACGCGTACCGCCGTGGCGGTCCGCCTCCGGACGCTGGTCACCCGGTGGAGCGACGCCACCGCCCGGCCCGACGACGTCAGCCAGGCCCTCGATGACGCCTCGGACGACGAGCTGTTCGACTTCATCGATCAGAAGTTCGGCCGATCCTGAGCACGAGTCCGCCGCTTGCCCCTTAGCGACAGGTGATCAACCCGATGGCGAACGAAGCCAAGCTCCGCGAGTACCTCAAGCGCGTCACCGCTGACCTGCACGAGACCAGCGAACGCCTGCGGGCAGTCGACGAGCAGAATCACGAGCCGATCGCGATCGTGGGGATGGGCTGCCGCTACCCGGGCGGGGTGCGGACTCCGGAGGCGCTGTGGCGGCTGGTCGAGTCCGGCGTCGACGCCGTCACACCCTTCCCGGCGGACCGGGGCTGGGACGTGGAGAACCTCTACGACCCCGACCCGGACGCGCACGGCAAGTCGTACACCCGCGAGGGCGGATTCCTGCACGACGCCGGCGAGTTCGACGGCGGGTTCTTCGGCATCTCGCCCCGCGAGGCGCTGGCCATGGACCCGCAGCAGCGCCTCCTGCTGGAGGTCGCCTGGGAGACGGTCGAGCGGGCCGGCCTCGCCGTGGACTCGCTCAAGGGCAGCCGCACCGGCGTCTTCACGGGCGTCATGTACCACGACTACGTCTCCCGGCTCAACGGCGTACCGCAGGAGGTGGAGGCGTTCGTCGGCACGGGCAACCACGGCAGCGTCGTCTCCGGCCGGATCTCGTACACCTTCGGGTTCGAGGGCCCGGCCGTCACCGTCGACACCGCCTGCTCGTCCTCACTGGTGGCGCTGCACCTCGCCGTGCAGGCGCTGCGCTCCGGCGAGTGCATTCTCGCGTTGGCCGGCGGCGTCACCGTCATGTCCAGCCCCGACACGTTCATCGGCTTCAGCCGGCAGCGCGGCCTGTCCCCGGACGGGCGGTGCAAGTCCTTCGCGGCCACCGCCGACGGCACCGGCTGGAGCGAGGGTGCCGGGCTGCTGCTGCTGGAGCGGCTCTCCGACGCCCAGCGCAACGGCCACCGGGTGCTCGCCGTGGTGCGCGGCAGCGCGGTCAACCAGGACGGCGCGTCCAACGGCCTCACCGCGCCGCACGGCCCGTCGCAGCAACGCGTGATCCGCCAGGCCCTCGCCAACGCCCGGCTCGCCCCGGCTGACGTGGACGCCGTCGAGGCCCACGGTACCGGCACCCGCCTCGGCGACCCCATCGAGGCGCAGGCCCTGCTCGCCACGTACGGCCGGGACCGGGCCGACGACCAGCCCCTGTGGCTCGGGTCGATCAAGTCGAACCTCGGGCACACCCAGGCCGCCGCCGGCGTCGCCGGCGTCATCAAGATGGTCATGGCGATGCGTCACGGCGTCCTGCCGCGCACCCTGCACGTCGACGAGCCGTCCCCGCACGTCGACTGGTCGGCCGGCGCGGTGAGCCTGCTCCGCGAGCCGCGCCCATGGCCGAGCGCGACGAGGCCCATGCGCGCCGGCGTCTCCTCGTTCGGCGTCAGTGGCACCAACGCCCACGTCATCGTCGAGGCCGCCCCGCCCGCGCCGCAGCCGGCCACCGACGCCGTCACCGGCCCCGACCCGCTGCCGTGGGTCGTCTCCGCGCGCAGCGCCGCAGCGCTCGGTGCTCAGGCCGACCGGCTGCGCTCCTGGCTCGCCGAGCACCCCGATGCCACGCCGGCCGCCGTGGGCCGGGCCCTGGCCACCGGCCGGTCCGTCCTGGAACACCGGGCCGTGCTGCTCGGTGCCGACCGGGACGAGCTGCTCGCCGGGCTCGGCGCGCTGGCCGACGGGGTCCCGGCGGCGTCCGTGCGGCGCGGGGTCGCCGGCCCCACCCGCGTCGCGGTGCTCTGCACCGGCCAGGGCGCCCAGCGCGTCGGCATGGGCCAGCGGTTGTACGCCGCCTTCCCGGCCTTCGCCGAGGCCTTCGACGCCGCCTGCGCGGAGCTCGACAAGCACCTCGACCGGCCGCTGCGCGGCGTGCTCGACGGCCCCGCCGACGTTCTCGACCGCACCGGGTACGCCCAGGCGGCGCTCTTCGCCGTCGAGGTCGCCGCCTACCGGCTCGTCGAGTCCTGGGGTGTCGTGCCGGACTTCGTGGCCGGGCACTCGGTCGGCGAGGTGGCCGCCGCGCACATCGCCGGCGTCCTGTCGCTGCCCGACGCCGCCCGCCTGGTGGCCGCCCGGGGCACCCTGATGCAGGCGCTGCCCACCGGTGGCGCCATGGTGTCGATCCGTGCCACCGAGGCGGAGGTGCACGCGCACCTGGCCACCGTCGCCGGGACGGCCGGCGCCCGGCTGGCCGCCGTCAACGGCCCGGAGTCCGTCGTCGTCTCCGGCGACGAGGACGCCGTGCTGGCGGTCGCCGCGCACTTCGCGGCCCTCGGCCGCAGCACCAGGCGGCTGCGGGTCAGCCACGCGTTCCACTCCGCCCGCATGGACCCGATGCTCGACGCGTTCGGCGACGTGCTCGGGCAACTGGCCTTCGCCGCGCCCCGCATCCCCGTGGTCTCCACGGTGACCGGAGCGGTGCTCGACCCCGAAGAGGTGTGCTCCCCGGCGTACTGGCTGCGCAACGTCCGCGACACGGTCCGCTTCGACGCCGCCGTGACCGCCCTGCGTGAGCTGGGTGTGGGCGCGTACGTCGAGGTGGGACCGGGCGGGGTGCTCTGCGCGCTCACCCAGGAGATCGTCGGTGCGGACCAGGCGGTCTGCGTCCCCGTGCTGCGCGCCGAGCACGACGAGGCGACGAGCGCCCTGGCCGCCGCGGCCACCCTGTGGACCCGGGGCGTGCCGGTGAACTGGGCGGCCCTGTTCGCCGGCCCGCCCGTGCCGGTCGACCTGCCCACGTACGCGTTCCAGCGCGAACGCTACTGGCTGCTGCCCCTGCCGCAGCCCGCCGACGTGACCGCCGCCGGGCTGACCCCGACCGGCCACCCGCTGCTCGGCGCGGTGTTCCGCTCGGCCGACGGCGACGAGGTGACGCTCACCGGCAGGTTGTCCGTGGAGACCCAGCCCTGGCTGGCCGACCACGCCCTGCGCGACGTCGTGCTCCTGCCCGGCACCGGGTTCGTGGAGCTGGCGCTGCAGGCCGGCGCGGAGGTCGGCGCCGAACGGCTCGCCGAGCTGACCCTCCAGGCGCCGCTGGTGCTGCCCGAGACCGGCGGCGTCGACGTGCAGGTCGCCGCCGAACGCGCCGGTGGCGGAGCGTGGCAGCTCACCGTCCACGCCCGCCGCGCCGGCACCGACGACATCTGGGTGCGACACGCCACCGGCCTGCTCACCCCGGAGCCGGATGAGGACATCGGCACGCCGGCGCAGTGGCCGCCGAGCGACGCCACCTCCCTGGACGTGTCGGAGCTGACCGGGCGGGCGGCGCGGGCCGGTTTCGCGTACGGCCCGGCCTTCTCCGGGCTGCGCGCCGCCTGGCGGGTCGGCACCGACGTGTACGCCGAGGTGGCGCTGCCCGACCCGGAGGCCGGCGACGCCGGTGGGTACGGGCTGCACCCGGCGCTGCTCGACGCCGCCGTGCAGGCGGTCGGGTTCGGCATCGTCGACCCCGGCGAGGCCCGGATGCCGTTCGCCTGGTCCGACGTGACCCTGTCCGCCCACGGTGCCGACACGCTGCGGGTACGGCTGACCCCCACCGGTGCGGACACGGTGTCCATGCTGGTCGCCGACGCGACCGGTGCGCCCGTCGCCCGGATCGGCTCCCTGGTGCTGCGGCCCCTGCCGGCGGGGGAGCTCACCGCCGGCGGATCCCCGTGGCGCCGCGCGCTGTTCCGCCTCGACTGGCCCCGGCACGCCGGCGGCGTGGGCGCGCCCGACCGCACGACCTGGGCGGTGCTCGGCGACCGCCCCGCGCCGCTGCCGGCCGGCGTGACCGCCGACCGGCACGCCGAGCTCGCCGCGCTCTGCGACGCGGGGGTGCCCGACGTCGTGCTGTACCAGGCGGCCGGCGCTGCCGCGACCGGCCCCGGCCCGGTCCACGACCTGCTCGCCGAGGTCCTCGCCGTGCTCCAGGGCTGGCTCGCCGCCGAGCGCCACACCGGCGGATCCCGGCTGGTGGTCCTCACCCGCGGCGCCGTCGCCGTGGACGCCGACGCCGACGTGGCCGACCTGGCCGGCGCCGCCGTGTGGGGCCTGCTCCGGTCCGCCCAGGCCGAACACCCCGGCCGGTTCCTCGTCGTCGACCTCGACGACGAGGAGAGCTCCGCCTCCGCCCTCGCCGGCCTGCTGTCGGCCGACGAGCCGCAAGCGGCGGTGCGCGACGGCGTGGTCCGGGTGCCCCGGCTCGTCGCCGCCCCGGAACCCGACGCGCCGGCGCCGGCGCTGGACCCGGACGGCACGGTGCTGGTCACCGGCGGCACCGGTGCCCTGGGCGCGCTCGTCGCCCGCCACCTCGTCACCCGGCACGGGGTCCGCCACCTGGTGCTGACCAACAGGCGCGGGCCCGCCGCGGCCGGCGCCGCCGACCTGCTCGCCGATCTCGCCGACCTGGGCGCCACCGCGACGGTCGAGGCGTGCGACGCCGCCGACCCCGACGCCCTCGCCGCGCTGCTGGACCGGATCGACCCGGCGCACCCGCTCACCGGCGTGGTGCACACCGCGGGCGTGCTGGCCGACCGCACCCTGACCTCGCTCACCCCCGAGGCCCTCGACGAGGTGCTCCGGCCGAAGGTGGACGCCGCCGCGCACCTGCACGAGCTGACCGCCGCCCACGGCCTCGCGCTCTTCGTCACCTACTCGTCGGCGGCGGGCGTGACCGGCAGCCCCGGCCAGGCCAACTACGCGGCGGCCAACGCCTTCCTGGACGCGCTCGCCCACCGGCGGCGGGCCGCGGGCCTCCCCGCGCACTCGCTGGCCTGGGGCCCGTGGGCCGAGTCGGGCGGCGGCATGACAGCCGGCCTCGACCGGGCCGACACCGACCGGCTGGCCCGCGCGGGCGTACGGCCGCTTCCCGAGGCGGACGGCCTGGCGCTCCTCGACGCCGCGCTGCTCACCGGCCTGCCCGCGACGGTGCCGATGGTGCTGGACGGGCCGGCGCTGCGCGCCCAGGCCGAGGCGGGCACCCTGCCGTCGGTCCTGCGCGGCCTGGTCCGGGCGCCCCGGCGTCGCGCCGCGCGCTCCGGCCCGGTGGAGACCGCCGCGCTGACCGAGCGGCTGACCGGGCTCGACCGCGAGGAGCGCGCCGCGGCCCTGCTGCGGCTCGTCCTCGACCAGGTCGCGACGGTCCTGGGGTACGCCGACGCCGCAGCCGTCGAGGCCGGACGCCCGTTCACCGAGCTGGGCTTCGACTCGCTGACCGCCGTCGAGCTGCGCAACCGGCTGGGTGCGGTCACCGGCCTGCGCCTGCCCGCGACCCTGGTCTTCGACCACCCGACCCCGCTCGCCCTCGCCGACCACCTGGACGCCGAGACCGGAACCGGGGCCGACGCTCAGGCGACCCCGGTCGCCGCCGTCGCGGCGCTCGACGAGCCGATCGCGATCGTCGGCATGAGCTGCCGCTACCCCGGCGGCGTGCGCAGCCCCGAGCAGTTGTGGGACCTCCTCGTGGCCGGTGGGGACGGCATCACCGGTTTCCCCGCCGACCGTGGCTGGGACGTCGCCGACCTGTACGACCCGTCCGGCGCGCGCCGGGGCAGCAGCTACGCTCGCGAGGGCGGCTTCCTGGCCGACGCCGGCGACTTCGACGCCACCCTGTTCAAGATCTCGCCGCACGAGGCGCTCGCCATGGACCCGCAGCAGCGGCTGCTGCTGGAGACCGCGTGGGAGGCCATCGAGGACGCCCGGATCGACCCGCTCGCGCTGCGGGGCCGCCCCGTCGGCGTGTTCGCCGGCATGATGTACCACAACCACGCCGCCGGGCTGGCCGACGTTCCGGAGGCCCTCGACGGCTACCTCGGCGTCGGCACCGCCAGCAGCGTGTTGTCGGGCCGGGTGGCGTACTCGTTCGGGTTCGAGGGTCCGGCGGTGACTGTGGACACGGCGTGTTCGTCGTCGCTTGTGGCGTTGCATCTGGCGGTGCAGGCGCTGCGGTCGGGCGAGTGCGACCTCGCGCTGGCCGGTGGTGTCACCGTGATGGCGACGCCCGAGACGTTCATCGACTTCTCCCGCCAGCGGGGCATGGCCCCCGACGGCCGGTGCAAGTCGTTCTCCGACGCGGCGGACGGCACGGGCTGGTCCGAGGGCGTCGGCGTGCTGCTGGTGCAGCGGCTGTCGGACGCGCGGCGCGACGGGCGCCGGGTCCTCGCGGTCGTGCGGGGCACGGCCGTCAACCAGGACGGCGCGTCGAACGGGTTGACGGCGCCGAACGGCCCCTCGCAGCAGCGGGTGATCCGCCAGGCCCTCGCGAACGCCCGGCTGGGCGTCGCCGACGTCGATGTCGTGGAGGCGCACGGCACGGGCACGACGCTGGGCGACCCCATCGAGGCCCAGGCGCTGCTCGCCACGTACGGGCAGGACCGCGACGACCGGGACGCGCTGCTGCTGGGGTCGGTGAAGTCGAACATCGGTCACACGCAGGCCGCCGCCGGGGTGGCGGGCGTCATCAAGATGGTCTTGGCGATGCGGTACGGGACCGTGCCGGCGACGCTGCACGTGGACGAGCCCTCGTCGCATGTGGACTGGTCGTCGGGTGCGGTGGAGCTGGTGACCCAGGCGCGCGAGTGGCCGGGTGCGGGCCGCGCACGCAGGGCTGCCGTGTCGTCGTTCGGCATCTCGGGCACGAACGCGCACGTGATCATCGAACAGGCGGAGCCGGAGCACGTCGCGGCGTCTGCCGCGCCCGTCGGGTTGCCGGTGCCGTGGGTGGTGTCGGGGCGTTCGGAGCGGGGTCTGGTGGGTCAGGCGGCTCGGTTGGCGTCGTTCGTGCGGGAACGGTCCGGCCTTGCGGTGGCGGACGTGTCGTGGTCGTTGGCGACGTCGCGGGCTGCGTTGGAGCATCGGGCGGTGGTGTGGGGCTCGGACGTGGACGAGCTGGCGGCGGGTCTGTTGGCGGTGGCCGAGGGCCGGTTGTCGGGTGTGGTGTCGGCGGGTCGTCGGGCGGTGTTGTTCACGGGTCAGGGTTCGCAGCGTGTGGGCATGGGTCGGGAGCTGTACGACGCGTTTCCGGTGTTCGCGTCGGCGTTCGACGAGGTGTGCGCCCGTTTCGATGGCTTGTTGCCGCGTGCGTTGCGCGAGGTGGTGTTCGCGGAGACGGGTTCGGAGACTGCGGCTCTGTTGGATCAGACCGTGTTCGCGCAGGCGGGGTTGTTCGCGGTCGAGGTGGCGTTGTGGGAGTTGCTCGCGTCGTGGGGTGTGCGGGCGGACTACCTGGCGGGTCACTCGATCGGTGAGGTGACGGCGGCGTACGTGTCCGGGATGTTGTCGTTGGCGGATGCGTGTGTGTTGGTGGCGGCGCGGGGCCGGTTGATGCAGGCCCTGCCCAGCGGTGGGGTGATGGCGGCGGTGGGTGCGCCCGAGTCCGCGGTGCGGGGGATCATCGATGCTGCGGAAGCGGCGGTCGACGTCGCCGCGGTGAACGGTCCGGCGTCGGTGGTGGTGTCGGGTGCCGTCGGCGAGGTGGCTTCGGTGGTGGCGACCGCTCGTGAGCGGGGTTGGCGGGTCAAGGAACTGGCGGTCAGTCACGCGTTCCACTCCCGCCTGATGGAGCCGATGCTGGAGGAGTTCCGGTCGGTGGTGGCGGGGCTCGACTGGCGGGTGCCGCGCGTCGCGGTGGTGTCGAACGTGACGGGTTCCGTGGCGGACCCGTTGGAGCTGGTGGATCCGGAGTACTGGGTGCGGCACGTGCGGCAGCCGGTGCGCTTCGCCGACGGTGTGGTGGCGTTGCGGGCGCTGGGGGTGGACACCTTCCTGGAGGTGGGGCCGGACGCGACGTTGACGGCGATGGTGGCGGAGATCGTCGCGGATGCGGGGGTGCGGCGGGTTCCGGCGTCGCGGCGGGACCAGTCGGAGCTCGCTGCGGTGACGGCGGCGTTGGGGCAGTTGTGGGTGGCGGGTGTGCCGGTCGACTGGGCTGCCTACCACGGTCAGACCGGCGCCCGGCCGGGCGTGGTCGACCTGCCCACGTACGCCTTCGACCATCGACGTTACTGGATCAATGCCGCGACGCGGTCCTACCGTCCCCCCGCCGCCCGGCGTACCGCCGCCGACGAGGACTTCTGGCGGGCGATCGAGGCGGAGGACCTGACGACCCTCGCCGAGAGCCTGGCCGTCGACGCCGACGCCCCGCTCGCGGACGTGCTGCCGGCGCTGTCCACCTGGCGACGCCGCCGGGACGCCGAGGCGGCCCTCGACTCCTGGCGCTACCGGGTGGCCTGGCAGCCGCTCACGGACGACGCCGCCCGCGCCGAGGCGACCGACTTCCTGCTCGTCGTACCGGCCGACGCCGACGCGGCCGTGACGGACTGGGCCGCCGCCCTCGGCGCCGCCGGCGGGCGGATCGTCGAGGTCGACGCCACGTGCGACCGCAAGCGCCTCGCCCACGACCTCGCCGAGGCGTCGACCGGCCGCGACGGGGACGTGCTGCCCGTACTCTCCCTGCTGGCCCTCGACACCCGGCCGTACGCCGGGGCCGCCTCCGTGCCGACGGGCCTCGCCGGCACGGTCGCGCTCGCGCAGGCGCTCGGCGACGCCGGGATCACCGCCCGGCTCTGGATCGCCACCCGCGGCGCGGTCTCCGTCGGATCCCGGGACCGGCACGTCGACCCCGTGCAGGCCATGGCGTGGGGCTTCGGCAGCGTGCTGCGCGCCGAGCACCCGCACCGGTGGGGCGCGCTCGTCGACCTCCCCGAGCAGCCCGACCAGGACGTCGTGCGCATGCTCCGGACGCTGATCGCCGGCACCGGCCAGGAGGACGAGATCGCCCTGCGCGGCACCGGCGGCCACGCCCGCCGGCTCGTTCGTGCGACGTACGGCGACACCGGTGCGCGCGGTTCCTGGACGCCGCGCGGCACGGTGCTGATCACCGGCGGCACCGGGGCACTCGGGGGACACGTCGCCCGCGCGCTGGCCGCCGAAGGAGCCGAACACCTCCTCCTGGTCAGCCGGCGGGGTGGCGAGGCGCCCGGCGCGACCGCCCTCGCCGAGGAACTCGCCGGGCTCGGCACCCGGGTCACCCTCGCGTCCTGCGACGTGGCCGACCGGGCCGCGCTCGCGACGCTGCTCGACTCGATCCCCGCCGAGCTTCCACTGAGCGCGGTCGTGCACACCGCCGCGGCCCTCGACGACAACGTCGTCGACGCCGTGAGTGTCGACCAGCTGGCCACCGCCCTGCGGGCGAAGGTCGACGCCGCGCGCAACCTGGACGAGCTGACCCGGGGCAGCGACCTCTCCGCCTTCGTCCTCTTCTCCTCCCTCGCCGGCCTCATGGGCGCCGCCGGCCAGGCCACGTATGCGCCGGGCAACGCGTTCCTCGACGCCCTGGCGCAGCGCCGCCGCGCCGAGGGGCTGCCGGCGACCTCGCTCGCCTGGGGCCTGTGGGCCGACGGCGGGGTGAGCGCGGGCGACTTCGAACAGCGGCTCAGCCGTACCGGTTTCGGCGCGATGGCGCCGGAGACAGCCGTGCGCGCCTTCAGCCGGGCGCTGGACCGCGACGAGACGTACCTCGTGGTGGCCGACATCGACTGGGCCCGGGTGGCCGTCACCGGTCCTCGGCGCGCCCACCCGCTGGTCCGCGACCTGCTGGCCGAGGCCGGCGCGGCGGTGCCCGCCGACGCCCCAGTGCCGGCGGCCGACCTGCGCCTGCGCCTGGCGGGGATGTCCGGTGCGGAGCAGCTGCGCGCCCTCGGCGAACTCGTGCGTGCCGAGGTCGCGGCCGTGCTCGGCCACGAGTCCGCCGAGCGGGTGGCGCCGGACCGGGCGTTCCAGGACCTCGGCTTCACCTCGCTGGCAGCCGTCGAGCTGCGCAACCGGCTCGACGCGGCGACCGGCCTCGCGCTGCCGACCACGCTCGCCTTCGACTACCCGAACTCCACCGCCCTGGCCGGCCACATCCACGCCGAGCTGCTCGGCGGGCAGGCGCTGCCCGTCCCCGCCGCCACCGGCCCCGTCGTGGGCGACGACCCGATCGTCATCGTCGGCATGGGCTGCCGTTTCCCGGCCGGAGCCGAGTCCCCGGAAGGGCTCTGGGACCTGCTGACGGCCGGTGCCGACGCGATGTCGGACTTCCCGGCCAACCGGCACTGGGACCTGGAGTCGCTGGCCGGCACCGACTCCTACGTCTCGCGCGGGGCGTTCCTGGCCGACGCGGGCGGCTTCGACGCGGAGTTCTTCGGCATCTCGCCGCGGGAGGCGCTCGCCATGGACCCGCAGCAGCGGCTGCTGCTGGAGGTCTCCTGGGAGGCGTTCGAAGACGCCCGGATCGAACCCCTCGCGCTGCGCGGCAGCCGCGTCGGGGTGTTCGCCGGCACCAACGGCCAGGACTACGAGACCGTCGTACGCCAGGCCGGGGAGGCGCTCGCCGGATTCGGCGCGACCGGCGCCTCCGCGAGCGTGTTGTCGGGTCGGGTGGCGTACTCGTTCGGTTTCGAGGGTCCGGCGGTGACTGTGGACACGGCGTGTTCGTCGTCGCTGGTGGCGTTGCACCTGGCGGTGCAGGCCCTGCGTTCCGGCGAGTGCGACCTCGCCCTGGCCGGTGGCGTCACCGTGATGGCCACCCCCGGCGCCTTCATCGAGTTCTCCCGCCAGGGCGGGCTGTCGGCGGACGGCCGCTGCAAGGCCTTCGCCGAGTCTGCGGACGGCACCGCGTGGGGCGAGGGCGTCGGGGTGCTCGTGGTGCAGCGGCTGTCGGACGCGCGGCGTGACGGGCGTCGGGTCCTCGCAGTGGTGCGCGGTTCGGCGGTGAATCAGGATGGTGCGTCGAATGGTTTGACGGCGCCGAATGGTCCGTCGCAGCAGCGGGTGATCCGGCAGGCTCTGGCGTTTGCGGGTTTGTCGGCGGCTGATGTGGATGTGGTGGAGGCGCATGGTACGGGTACGTCGTTGGGTGATCCGATTGAGGCGCAGGCGTTGTTGGCGACGTATGGGCGGGGTCGGGATGTGCCGTTGTTGTTGGGGTCGGTGAAGTCGAACATCGGTCATACGCAGGCCGCTGCGGGGGTGGCGGGCGTCATCAAGATGGTCTTGGCGATGCGGTATGGGGTGGTGCCGGCGTCGTTGCACGTGGATGCGCCGTCGTCGCATGTGGACTGGTCGTCGGGTGCGGTGGAGCTGGTGACCCAGGCGCGTGAGTGGCCGGGCGTGGGGCGTCCTCGGCGTGCGGGTGTGTCGTCGTTCGGTATTTCGGGCACGAACGCGCACGTGATTCTGGAGCAGCCGGAGCCCGAGGCCGTCCCCGAGGTCGCGGCGGAGCCGGAGTCTGCCCCGGCATCTGCCGGGGGCGCTTCCGTGGCTCTGCCGGTGCCGTGGGTGGTGTCGGGTCGTTCGGAGCGAGGTCTGGCGGGTCAGGCCGGGCGGTTGGCGTCGTTCGTGCGTGGTCGTGGCCTGTCGCCGGTGGATGTGTCGTGGTCGTTAACGACGTCGCGGGCCGCGTTGGAGCATCGCGCGGTGGTGTGGGGCTCGTCGGTGGACGAGTTGGTTGCTGGTCTGTCGGCGGTGGCCGAGGGTCGGTTGTCGGGTGTGGTGTCGGCGGGTCGTCGGGCGGTGTTGTTCACGGGTCAGGGTTCGCAGCGCGTGGGTATGGGCCGGGAGCTGTACGACGCGTTTCCGGTGTTCGCGTCGGCGTTCGACGGGGTGTGCGCCTGTTTCGATGGTTTGTTGCCGCGTGCGTTGCGCGAGGTGGTGTTCGCGGAGACGGGTTCGGAGACTGCGGCTCTGTTGGATCAGACCGTGTTCGCGCAGGCGGGTCTGTTCGCGGTCGAGGTGGCGTTGTGGGAGTTGCTCGCGTCGTGGGGTGTGCGGGCCGACTACCTGGCCGGTCACTCGATCGGTGAGGTGACGGCCGCGTACGTGTCCGGGATGCTGTCCCTGGCGGATGCGTGCACCCTGGTGGCGGCGCGGGGCCGGTTGATGCAGGCCCTGCCGGCCGGTGGGGTGATGGCGGCGGTCAGCGCGTCGGAGGAGGCTGTCGCCGAGCTGATCGGCGTGACCGGCGCGGCGGTGGACGTGGCGGCGGTGAACGGTCCGGCGTCGGTGGTGGTGTCGGGTGCCGTCGGCGAGGTGGCTTCGGTGGTGACGACCGCTCGTGAGCGGGGTTGGCGGACGAAGGAACTCTCGGTCAGTCACGCGTTCCACTCGCGGTTGATGGAGCCGATGTTGGAAGAGTTCGCGTCGGTGGTGGCAGGGCTGGACTGGCGGGTGCCGCGGGTGCCGATCGTGTCGAACGTGACCGGCGCGGTCGCGGAGCCGCTGGAGTTGGTTGACCCGGAGTACTGGGTGCGGCATGTGCGGCAGCCCGTGCGGTTCGCCGACGGGGTGGCTGCTCTGCGGTGGCAGGGCGTGGACACGTTCCTGGAGATCGGCCCGGATGCGACGTTGACGGCGATGGTGGCGGAGATCGTCGCTGATGCCGGGGTGCGGTGTGTCGCGGCGTCGCGGCGGGATCAGCCGGAAGTCGGCGTGTTGACGTCGGCGTTGGGGCAGTTGTGGGTGGCGGGTGTGCCGGTGGACTGGGCTGCGTACCACGGCCAGGCCGGTGCCCGGCCGGGCGTGGTCGACCTGCCCACGTACGCCTTCGACCACACCTGGTACTGGCCCGAGGCGGCGCCCGCGGCCCGCCGGGACGCGCACGGCGAAGCTCTCGACGGGCGGTTCTGGGCGGCCGTGGAGTCCGGCGACCCCGACCTGGTCGGCGGCGAGCTGGGCGTCGGCGCGGACGAACCGTTCAGCGCGGTCCTGCCGAAGCTCGCGCAGTGGCGGCGGGCCGCACAGCAGCGGTCGACTGTGGACTCCTGGCGCTACCGCGTGGTCTGGCGGGGCCAGGACGTGACCGGGAACGAGAACCTGACCGGCTCCTGGCTGGTGCTGATGGCCCCCGGCCAGGAGGACCACCCGTTGCTGGCCGGGCTGGCGGAGCGGGGCGCCGAGATGATCCCCGTGGTGCTGGACGAGCTGGACCGGGACGGGATCGCGCGTCGGCTGTCCGCCGCCTCGGCGGCCGCAGGACCGGTCGCCGGGATGATCTCGCTGATGTCGCTGGCCGGCGCCGGTGTCGTCGAGGCACTGGCGGTCGCGCAGGCGCTTGCAGTCACCGAAATCGAGGGTCGGCTGTGGTGGTTGACCAGCGGTGCCGTCTCCGTGGACGACTCCGAGCCTCTGACCGACCTGGACGGTTCTGCGGTGTGGGGTTTGGGTCGGGTGGTGGGTTTGGAGGTGCCGTTGCGGTGGGGTGGTTTGGTGGATTTGCCGGGTGTGTTGGGTGGGGGTGTGTGGGGT
>NZ_LEKG01000335.1:0-2715 GCF_001029515.1 Micromonospora sp. RV43
GGGCGATCGCGTTCGGCATCGGCCCGATCTTCGGCGCGCACATCATCAGTGATCGCGGGAAGTCGATGATGTGGAAAGCCGGCCTGGTGGCGATCGTCGTCGGGTCAGCCACGTCGATTATCGCGTTCCTGCTTACCGAGATTTAGCAGGTGGCGGTCATGAGCAGAGCGGAGTTCAAGTCGACTACCGGCCGCCGGATGCCGATGGTGGCTGCAGTGCTGGTCGTGGTGGCGCTCGCCGGTGTGGCGGTGTTCGCCGCCGGGCGTGCGAGTACGCCGGAGCGGCAGGTGATCGCGCGGTATGTCGAGCGGGTGCAGGCCGGGGTGCCGGTGGGTTTCCCGGGCACGCCTCGCGGCGGCGGAGACGCGGCGGCGGCGTACACGCAGGCGCTAGCCTCTGCCGGTACGCGGTCTGCGACGAGCAGGCAGGCGATGGTGGACCTGATCGCCGCCGAGGGAGCCGGATCGGCGGTGCACCCCCTCGTGGGGCCGGCGGCGCACGGAGAGACGATCTCGCAGACGGTCGTGGCGCGGGTCTGGGTGCCTGACGCGGACCTCGACGCGGTGGTGCCCGAGGACCGCGAGGTGTCGGTGCGGATGCTCGTCTGCACCTTGAGCGGCGCCACGACGAGCAGCCCTGCGGATCCGAATGCCGGATTGGCGGGCGGCTGGTACGTGCAGTCGGCGACGGTGCGGTGGTCGCAGGCTCGGTGGCGGCTGGTGACAGCGGAGCGTCCGGTGCCGGTGCCGCCGCCGGATCAGCGCGGTGCGCGCCGCGACGGCGGACCGCGGGACATGCAGCCCCTCGTCGACGTGCTCAGCTCGCGGTCGTGGGCGCCGGGGACGGTGTGACGGATGGCCGTGGTGCCCGCGATGCTCCGGCTGCTGCTGACGGTGGTGTCGCTGACGACGGTCGGGCTGACTGCTGCGGGACGGGCTGCGGCGGCACCGACGCCGGTCCCGTCGCCGTCGGCTTTGGCCTGCCCCGCACCTCCAGTCGATGGCCGGCCTGGTGTCGGTGCGGAGCCGCTGGCACAGCCGCAGGTGAATTGGTGCCAGCCATGGGTGCGGTGGCGGGCGGGCGATGGTTGGACGACGGTGTGCAGCGCGGCGGCCAGCGCCGCGGATCAGGAACGCTGCGACGCGATGGCGCTGACCGTGCAGTCACCGCCGCCGGACGGCACGCCATCGGTGCTCGATGAGCGCCTGCCTGCCGCTGGTGAGCAGCCGGTGCGCTGCGAGCGTCTGGACGAGAAGGCAACGCAGGACCAGGCGAACGCCGAGCGGTGGAAGGCGAAAGCGGACCGCTGCCGCGCGCTACGCCCGGTGCTGGTGGCGTCGTCGTCACTCAAGCCGTCGTCGGAATGTGGCCTGGTGGACGTGTCCTGCAAGGTGGGAGCGCAGGTCAAGGAGGCGGCGCGCACTGGCTTCGAAGGCCTGGCCGACATTGCCGTCGCAGGGTTCGCGTGGGCGCTGGGCAAGTTGGCCGAGGTGGTGTTCACGCAGTCCTCCACCGTTGCCGACGAGCCGTTCTACGGCGTCTACAACGACATCAGCGGGGTGCTGATCGTCGTGGTGCTGGTGGTCTTTGTGCTCTCGACGGCGATCAACGGACTGCGGCTGAGTGGACCTGGGCCGCTGTCGAGCCTGGGCGGGCTGGTCCGGGCGATGTTCGGCATCGCGTTCGCCGGCGGTATCGCGTACCTGCTGATGGCGGCCTGGGACGAGGCGACGGTGGCGTTGATCGCCCGCAACCAGCAGCGGGACTGGCAGCCGAGCATGTGGGTCGACGCGCTCAACACGCTCACCGCCGACACCGGCACGATCCTGCTGGCCTTCGTCGTCGCGATCGTTGGCGTGATCGGGCTGGTGCTGGTGTTCGTGATGCTGCTGTTCCGGTCGTTGCTGGCCGCCGGGGCGGCGCTGTTCGGGGCGATGGCGATGACCGGTCAGGTCATGGCCGAGACCCGCGCGTGGGGCCGGAAGTGGTTCTGGACCTGCAACGCGCTGGCCAGCAGCAAGTTCTTCATCGCCGCGCTCTGGATCTACGGCACCCGCACCACCTACGAGAGCGACAACGTGGTCAACGTGCTGCGGGGCTTGTTCATCATCGTGCTGATGGTCCTCGCGCCGTGGATCCTGCTGCGGCTGACGAGCATGTGGGACGGCTACCTCGCCGACGTCGACGCCCGCGGGTTTCTGACCTCGGCGGCCACGGCGGTGGGGATGGACGCCGCGTCGCGGCGCTTGGCCGAGCCGTTGAGCGGCGGCGGTGGCGGCATGGACGCGACGTCGCTGATGCAGGGCAACTCCGAGGCCATCCCCACTAACCCCGGCGGGCCAGTCGGCGCGCTCGCCGGGCTACCCGACACGGTCGAGGCCCTGCACGGCCGGGGGGACAGTGACCAGTTCGGCGAGCCCGCCGGGCAGGCGGGCGGCGAGCAGGGCGGGGGCGAGAACACCGACGAGGCCGCCGGGGTGGAGCGCGACTCCCGCACAGCGCAGGGCGATGTGGCCCACGGCCAGCTCACGCTGCCCGGCGACGCCACCGGCGAGCAGGGTGCGCTGCCGGTGACCCCGCAGGGGGCGCGCGAACAGGCAACCGCGTTCACCGGAACGGATGCCCCGGTCGCAGGCGGCCCACCGTCTGGTGGCAACGGCGCGCCGGGTCTTGGCGGCAGCCCTGAGCTGCCGGTTGACGAGGCCGGTAGCGGAG
>NZ_LEKG01000336.1:0-2710 GCF_001029515.1 Micromonospora sp. RV43
CGAGGTGGTTCAGGCTGCGGGTGGACAACGGAATCGCGGCAGGGTAAGACAGCACAGCGAGGCTCCCGGTTGGGGCATCTGATCTTGGTCGATTGCTGTCTTACCGGGAGCCTCGTCCTACCTGGACACCGGCCTCCCACACCGCCCGTGACCTGCGCCGTCACGATGAAAATGGCTCATTGATCATCCATTACCGGCTGTTACCGCCGATACCGGAGAAGATCTTCATCTCCCCAGGTCCATCGCCCGCACAAAGCACAGATAGCTGGTGTCAGCGTCCGGTGCGGTGGCGTAGCACTGCGCGCCGTAGCTCGTCCGGTGCCCAGACGAGTATCGGGAAGGCGATCAGGATGGCGAGGATGGCGGGGCCGGGCACGGCGGTGCCGAAGATCGCCTGTAGCGGGGGCACGGTGACGATGGTGGCGGCGAAGGCGAGTTCGAACGCGATTCCCCACAGCAGGAGCCGGTTGGACGCCAGGCCGATGGAGCGCAGTGAGGCTCGGTCAGTGCGGACGGCAAGCGCGGTGCCGACCTGACAAGCAACGATGGCGGCTCCGCATCACAGCGGAGGCGACGCCGACGATGTGCGCGGGCAGCCGGGAACTTCCTGACATACCTGACCGACTACTCGACCGGGAGACGGCAACCGGGCAGCCCAGGGCTCGACGGGCACGAGCCACCCCGAACTAGAAATCTCCTTTTCCGATCGGAGTAGTCGATGTCCGTCACCGACCTGTCCGGTGATCCCACGCCGGATGTTCCCGCCGCTGCGCAGACCGCTCGTTCGAGTCGCGAGCCCACGCCCTTTGCCGCGCTGCTGACCCGGCTGCACTTCTACGCCGGCATCCTGGTTGCCCCGTTCCTCCTGGTCGCCGCCCTGACCGGCCTGGCGTACACCATCACCCCACAGCTGGACCAGGCCCTCTACGGCGACCAGCTGGCCGTGGCCGCCGTCGGCGACCAGCCGACGACCCTCGCCCAACAGGTCACCGCCGCACGGGCCGCGCACCCCGACGGCACCATCGCCACCGTGGCGCCCGGCGCAGGCGACCGGACCACCCGGGTGGTGTTCTCGCTCGAGAAACTCGGCGACAAGCAGCACACCGTCTACGTCGACCCGTACACCGGCGAGGTCACCGGACAGCTCACCACCTGGTTCGGCTCCACCCCGGCCACCACCTGGCTCGACGACCTGCACCGCAATCTGCACCTCGGTGAGATCGGCCGGCACTACTCGGAAATCGCCGCCAGTTGGCTGTGGATCCTCGTGCTCGGCGGCGTCATCCTGTGGTGGCGCCGTCGCAGCGCCACCCGCGCCCGGACGACACACCTGCTCATACCGGACCTGAGCGCCCGCAAGGGAGTCCGGCGTACGCGGGGCTGGCACGCCACCACCGGTGTCTGGCTCGCGGTCGGCCTGCTGTTCCTCTCCGCCACCGGCCTGACCTGGTCCCGGTACGCCGGCGCGAATTTCGGCGCCGGCCTGGACGTCCTGCGCGCCGGCACTCCGGAACTGTCCACCACCCTCGACGGCGTGCCCCCGCCCGCTAGTGGTGGTGGGCACCAGCACGGTGGGGCGGTGACCGGCACGGCGGACAATCCGGCGTCCTTCGACATCGTCCTGACCTCCGCGCGCGGCGCCGGACTCTCGGGGCCGGTGGAGATCAGCCCTGCCGCGGAGTCCGGCCAGGCATGGACCGTCGCCCAGGTCGACAACACCTGGCCGGTCGCGAAGGACCGGATCTCTGTGGACCCCACCACCGGCGCGGTCACCGACCGCAGCGACTTCGCCGACTGGCCGCTCCTCGCGCGGCTCAGCAGCCTCGGCATTCAAGCCCACATGGGAATCCTGTTCGGCCCGGTCAATCAGATCCTGCTCGCCGCGCTCGCTCTCGGCCTGCTCTGCGTCATCGTCTGGGGCTACCGCATGTGGTGGCAGCGCCGCCCCACCCGCGCCGGTCGCCGCGCACCGCTCGGCGCGCCGCCCGCCCGAGGTGGGGTCCGAGGGCTTCCGTGGTGGGCGCTGCCGCTCGGTGGACCGGTCACCGTGGCACTCGGTTGGGTACTGCCCTGGCTCGGCGTCACTCTGCTCGGCTTCCTCTTCATCGACATCGCCCTCGGCATGCTCACCCGTCGGCGCCGTCGGCCGATACCCGTCTCACCCGCCCCCGGCCGGTAGCTGACCCCGCACAGCTGTCCGGCCGCCACCGCTGCGGGGCGGCCGGACAGCGGTGGTCGCGTGTCGGTCAGCGGGGCCGGGAGCCGGTCACCGGCGGAACGGCCCGGTGTTCTCCGAACCGCTCTGTCCGGTGATCCGCAGGAAGACCGAGATCTTGTCGTCGGGCGTGATCATGCAGATCTCCATGTTCCGGCAGTAACAGCAGGGGTCGGCGCGGCACGGACTGCCCGATCCCTCGGGGCGTGCAGGACCCCTTCGGCGGCTCGGCGCGGGCGACAGCGCCGGACGTGACGGTCCACGCCGTCGTGGTCGTGCCGTTCTCGGCCGTCGGCCGGTAGCGCCCAGACTCGACGGGGAGTTCATAGGTGGCACCGCGAATCCGGCTCCTGCCGCGCCGGCCCTAATACGGCAGCCGCCGTTTGAGATGTCGCTGGTGGGGCCGGGTAGACGAGGTGCGGCCACCGCGTGATCGTCTGTCTGCTGTGGACATGACTTCAGATCTGGCGGTGGCCGCGTGCCACAGCGTAAACC
>NZ_LEKG01000337.1:0-2656 GCF_001029515.1 Micromonospora sp. RV43
CGCGCCCCGCGACCGCCAGGCACGACCGGAGGTGAACCGTTGAAGCAGATGGCCTTCCACCGGGCGTTCATGGTCCGCGACACCAACGCGGACCCGGACGGCCCGCTGCGGTTCATCGGCGCGACCGCTGCTCGCCTTCCGGCGACGCCGGGCGCGGCGGCTGATCGCTGTCGTCGTGGTGGCGGTGGTGCTGGGCGCGGTACCGATCCGGCTGCTCGCCTCGGGCTGGCCGCCGCGCGGCTGGGTGGTGGTGGCGTGCGCGGTGGGGCAGGGGGACGCGGTGGTGCTGCCGGTCGCCGCCGGCCGGGCCGTGGTGGTCGATGCCGGCCCGGAGCCGTCCGGCGTGGACGCCTGCCTGCGCCGCCTGCGCGTACGCGAGGTGCCGTTGCTGGTGGTCAGCCACTTCCACGTCGACCACGTCGGCGGCGTGGCCGGGGTGTTCCGGGGCCGGCGGGTGGGCGCGGTGGTGGGTCCGTCCTGGTCCGAGCCCCCCTACGGCGCCGCCCAGGTACGCGAGGCGGCCCGCCGGGCCGGTGCGCCGCTGGCCCCGGTGCAGGCGGGCTGGCGGTGGCGGGCGGGCGCGGTGGACCTGGTCGCGGTCGGGCCGCCGTACCCGCTGCGGGGCAGCCGGTCGGATCCGAACAACAACTCGCTGGTTCTGGCCGCCACCGTGGGCGGGGTACGGATCCTGCTCACCGGTGACGCCGAGACGGAGGAACAGCGGGCGATGCTGGAGACCACACCGGCCGCCGCGATCCGCGCCGACGTGCTGAAGGTCGCCCACCACGGGTCGGCGTACCAGGCGCCGGAGTTTCTGTCCGCGGTACGCCCGGCGGTGGCTCTCGTGTGCGTGGGGGTCGACAACGACTACGGGCACCCCAACGCCGGGCTGCTGGACCGGCTGACCCGGGGCGGTGCGCGGGTGCTGCGTACCGACACCGACGGGGACGTCGCGGCGGTCCAGGCGGGCACCGGCCTCGCGGTGGTGAGGCGCGGCGCCGAGTCGGGAGCGCCACGCTGAACCAGGGGGATCTTGTTGCGGTAGATGGGGAATCAAGTCAAATGTCTGGATTTGCGCTGTGTGCGGGCTGCGCCGTCACAGTCCCCGATGAGCAGGCCCGGCCGGGTCGGAGGGCGTGCGAGTATGGGCGACGTGACCCCCGCCGACCTGCCTCCTATTGTGCTCGTCCTCGGCGACGAGGAGCTGCTCGCCACGCGAGCGGTCACCGAAGCCGTCGCCCGGGCCCGCGAGGTCGACCCCGACGTGGACGTGCGGGAATACCAGGCCGGGACGCTCACCGTCGGCGAGATCGCCGAGATGCTCAGCCCGTCGCTGTTCGGCGGTCGCCGGGTGCTCGTGCTCCGCTCCGGCCAGGACGCCCGCAAGGACCTGTCCACCGCGCTGCTGGCGTACGCGAAGAATCCCGACCCGGACGTCCAGCTCGTGGTGCTGCACCTGGGCGGGGCCAAGGGCAAGGCGTTCGCCGACGGTCTGCGGGCGGCGGGCGCCACTGTGGTGCCGGCGGTGAAGCTCAAGGGTGACCGCGAGCGGGCCGCCTTCGTGCGGGACGAGATCCGCCGCATCGGCGGCAAGTGCACGCCCGACGCGGCCGACGCCCTGGTCGCGGCCGTCGGGAACGACATGCGTGAGCTGGCCGCCGCCTGCTCGCAGCTGGTCGCCGACACCGACGGGCGGATCGGCGCTGACACTGTCGCCCGCTACTACCGGGGACGGGCCGAGGTGACAGGCTTCACCGTCGCCGACGCGACGATGGTCGGTGACGTGCCGGGCGCGCTGGAGGCGCTGCGGTGGGCGCTGCACGTCGGCGTGGACCCGGTGCCGATCGCCGATGCGCTGGCCGACGGCGTACGGACCGTGGCCCGGGTCGCCGCCGCCGGCCGGGGCAGCGCGTTCCAGCTGGCCAAGACGCTCGGCATGCCGGCCTGGAAGATCGAGAAGGCCCAGGTACGCGCCCGGGGCTGGACGCCGGAGGGCCTGGTCGAGGCGATGCGGGTGGCAGCCGAGTGCAACGCGGCGGTCAAGGGTGGCGCCGACGACCGGGCGTACGCGCTGGAGCGGGCCGTGTTCTCGGTGGCCGCGGCCCGGCAGGGCGGCGCCCGGTGACCCGAGCGTGGTCGACGGTGGCCACGGACGAGGAGCGGTACCGTCCGCTCTACGCCCGGGTGCTGGGACTGCGCTTCGTCAACCCGGGTGGGGTGCTCTGCTTCCTCTTCTTCGAGGGCGCGGTGGCGCTGGCCGTGCTGCTCGCGCTCGCCGAACTGGTGAGCTGGTGGGCGGTGCTGGTGCTGCCGATCGCGGTGGCGGCGATGGTCAAGCTCAACGACGTGGTGGCCGAGATGGTCGTCCGCACCGCCGCGCAGGTGCCCGAGCAGGAACGGGACCGCTTCCGCCGCCAGATGGAGCCGGTGGTCGGGCGGGCCCGGGTGCCCACGAGCGCCCGCGCACTCCCGGGCGGCGCGGCCAGCATCGGGTCGCTGCCGCGCGGCGCGGTGCCGCCGAGCGCCCGCGCGTGGCCGGGCGGCGCGACCACCGACTCCCGGGGCGTCCGCTACCACCACCCGCAGCGCGCGACATTCGACCACCCGAACGAGCAGTAGCGGCCCCCCGCGCTGCGCGCTCCCGACGCCCCGCGCT
>NZ_LEKG01000338.1:0-2636 GCF_001029515.1 Micromonospora sp. RV43
GCCGGGGCCGGCGCCGCCGTTGCGGGCAGCCAGTGCCGCGTCTTCCGGAACGGATAGGTGGGCAGGCTGACGCGGTTGCCCTGTCCCACCCGGTGCAGTGCCGCCCACGCGATGTCGGCGCCGTCGACCCAGGCCTGGGCCAGCGGGGCGAGGGCGCCGGCACGGGCCCGGTCGGTGAGATGGTCCAGCACCTCCGGGGTGAGGTCCGGCCCGCCGTTGGCTCGGCTGGTCAACACCGCCTTGTCCGGTACACCGTCGACGAAGGCGCGCAGCGCGTCGGCGAGGTGGCCCAGTGAGTCGCCGACCACGGCGAGTCGGGCGGCGAGCGCGGGGCGGCCGACGCGCAGCGTGTGGGCGACGTCGGCGGGCGGCAGTTCGTGGAGTCGGCCGCCGGCCTCGTACCGCTGCAGGAACGAGAGCAGGCGTCGCGCGTAGGCGCGCAGGCGCTCATCGTCCTGCGCGCTGAGGACGAACAGCTGCGGTCCGGCAGGGGTGCCGGCCTGAATGGCCGGCCGAGGAGCCGCCTCCGTCAGGGCCACGTGGGCGTTCGCGCCGCCATAGCCGAACGAGCTCACTCCGGCCGCCCGTGGCCGGGACTCCCCCGCCCCGGTCCGGGCGTCCCAGGACCGGGTCGAGGTGACCAGGTGAAACGGCGAGGAGCGGAGCTTGACGAGCGGGTTGACCTCCACCAGGTGCAGCGTCGGCGGCAGGATGCGGTGCCGCAGCGACAGGACGACCTTGATGACGCCGGCCACACCCGCGGCGGTTTCCAGGTGCCCGATGTTGCTCTTGACGCTGCCCAGCCCGCACTGCTGCCGTGACGCGCCGGATCCGCGGGCGAACGCGGCCTTGAGGCCCTCGATCTCGATCGGGTCACCGAGCGCCGTGCCGGTGCCGTGCGCCTCGACGTACGACAGGTCGTCGGGGGTGATGCCGGCGCGTTCCCAGGCACGGACCAGCACGTCGGCTTGGGCAGCTGGGTTCGGCGCGGTCAGCGACGTGGCGTGGCCGCCGTGGTTGACGGCGGTACCGGCGATCACGGCGTGCACGTGGTCGCCGTCGGCCAGCGCCCGGCTCAGCGGCTTGAGCACCAGCGCCCCGACTCCCTCACCGCGCACGTATCCGTCGGCGCGGGCGTCGAAGGACTTGCACCGCCCGTCGGGCGCCAGCATGCCGGAGTTACCGAACGCGTCGAAGACGTCGGGAGTGAGGATGACGTTGACGCCGCCGACGACGGCCGCCTCACAGTCACCGCTGTGCAACGCCTGGACCGCCCGGTGGACGGCGACCAGCGAGCTTGAGCACGCGGTGTCGACCGGCTCACTGGGCCCCCGCAGGTCCAGCAGGAAGGAGAGCCGGTTCGCCACCATGCTGTGGTCGTTGCCGGTGACCAGCTGCCCGTCGACGGTCGTCGCGGCACGGCGGGCGAGCTGGGCGTACTCGCTGGAGGCCACGCCCACGAAGACGCCGCAGGCGCTGCCGGCCATCGACGTGGGGTCGTAGCCGGCCTCTTCGATGGCCGACCAGGCGGTCTGCAGGAACAGCCGGTGGTGGGGGTCCATCAGGCCGGCTTCCCGGGGACTGATCCGGAAGAAGTCCGCGTCGAAGGCGTCGATGTCGTCGAGGAACCCGCCCCAGCGCGTCGCGCCGGCCTTGTCTTGCCCGGTGAACCGCCCCGGCGGAGGCTCGGTGATCAGGTCGTCACCGGAGACCAGGTGGTCCCAGAACGTGTCGAGGTCCGGTGATCCGGGGAAGGCGCCGGCCAACCCGATGATGGCGATGCCCTCGCCGGTCGACGGGCGTGGTGTGCGGTGCCGCTCGGGAGTGGTCGCGACCGGCGGAGTCGACGGAACCGGCGTGACCGGTGGGGTCGGCGAAACCGGCGTGACTGGTGGAGTCGGCGCGACCGACGTATCCGGAGTCGCGCCACGGACGGCGTCGACGAGCGCCGCGACGTGCGGGAATCCGTAGAGTACGGCGGGATTCATCTCCGCGCCTTTCAGACGGGACAGCCGCGTGGCGAGGGTGACCATGGTGACCGAGTCGAAACCCAGGTCGCTGAGACGGTCGTCGTCGTCGATGTCAGCCGGTCGTACGCCGATGACGTCGGCGATCACTGCCGTGATCTCGCTCGGGGACGGTGCGGCAGGGGTGTCGACGGGATCGTCCCCGGCCGGAGCTGATGTCATCAGGGGGCGCTCCTCGGTGGTTGGCGACGGTTCGATGTGCGGGAGCCAGTAACTGTCGCGCGCGAACGGGTAGTGCGGCAGCGAGACGATGTGCCGGTCGGACGGGGCGTGCAGGACGGTCCAGTCGACCGTGGTGCCGGACTGCCAGGCGTCCGCGAGCGAGCCGGCGGTGGTGTCGCCGGCTGTTGTGGGTTGCGGTACGCCGTCCGCGGAGGTGACGAAGTCGTCGAGGACCCGGACGGCGTCCTCGTGGTCGCGTACCAACCAGACGGCGCGAGCCTTGAGCGCCGCGCGGCCAGCTTGCAGGGTCCACGCGACGGCGGTCAGCGGCACCTCGGCGCCCGGGCCGCGGAGGAAGTCGCGTAGGCGAGCGGCGAGCTGGCGCAACTGCTCCGGTTTGCGGGCTGAGAGCGGAAGCACGTGCCCGGTGGGGGCCGGGGCTGCGGG
>NZ_LEKG01000035.1:0-60000 GCF_001029515.1 Micromonospora sp. RV43
GCGGGAGGTGGGCCGCGTTATGGGCGGGTCAGGTCCTTGGCCAGGAGTTCGGCTATCTGGGCCGTGTTGAGGGCGGCGCCCTTGCGGAGGTTGTCGCCCGTCACGAAGAGGTCCAGAGCGCGGGGGTCGTCCACCGCGCGGCGGATCCGGCCCACCCACGAGGGGTCGGTGCCGACGGCGTCGATCGGCATCGGGAACTCCCCTGCGGCCGGGTCGTCGACCAGGATCACGCCCGGCGCGTTGCGCAGCACCTCACGGGCGCCCTCGGCGTCCACCTCGGTGGCGAAGACCGCGTGCACGGCGACCGAGTGGCCGGTCACCACCGGCACCCGTACGCAGGTGGCGGACACCTTGAGGTCGGGCAGCCCGAGGATCTTGCGCGACTCGTTGCGCAGCTTCATCTCCTCGGAGGACCAGCCGCCGTCGGCGAGCGAGCCCGCCCACGGTACGACGTTCAGCGCCAGCGGGGCCGGGAACGGACCCAGCTCGTCGCCGACTGCCTGTCGCACGTCACCGGCGCGGGAACCGAGCACCCGGTCGCCGGCGATCTTGCCGAGCTGGAGGTGCAGCGCGTCCACGCCGGCCTGGCCCGCCCCGGAGACCGCCTGGTACGACGCGAGCACCAGCTCGCGCAGCCCGTACTCGCGGTGCAGCGGCGCGACCGCCACGATCATCGCCAGCGTGGTGCAGTTGGCGTTGGCGATGATGCCCTTGGGCCGGTTGCGTACCTGCTCGGGGTTGATCTCGGGGACCACCAGCGGGACGTCGCGGTCCATCCGGAACGCGCCGGAGTTGTCCACCACCACCGCGCCGCGCGCGGCGGCGACCGGGGCCCACTCCGCGGAGACGTCGTCCGGCACGTCGAACATCGCCACGTCGACGCCGTCGAGCGCGTCGGCGGTGAGCGCCTGGACGGTCAGCTCCTCGCCCCGGCACTGCACGCGCCGACCGGCCGACCGCTCGGAGGCGAGCAGCCGGATCTCGCCCCACACGTTGCGCCGGGAGGAGAGGATCTGGCACATCACCGTACCGACGGCACCTGTCGCCCCGACCACGGCGAGGGTGGGCAGCGACGCCATGGCGCGTTACCGCCCGGTGCCGGCGTAGACGACGGCCTCGGTGTCACCACCCAGCTCGAAGGCGTCGTGGATGGCGCGGACCGCCTTGTCGAGGTCGGTGTCGCGGCAGACCACGGAGACCCGGATCTCCGACGTGGAGATCATCTCGATGTTCACGCCGGCCGCGCCGAGGGCGGCGAAGAAGCCGGCGGCCACGCCCGGGTGCGAGCGCATGCCCGCGCCGATGAGGGAGACCTTGCCGACGTGGTCGTCGTACAGCAGGCCCTTGAACTTGACCGACTCCTGGATCTTGCTGAGCGCGGTCATCGCGGTCGGGCCGTCGGCCTTGGGCAGCGTGAACGAGATGTCCGTGCGGCCGGTGCCCTCGGTGGACACGTTCTGCACGATCATGTCGATGTTGATCTCCGCGCCGGCCACGGTGTCGAAGATCGACGCGGCGGCGCCCGGCTCGTCGGGCACGCCGACGATCGTGATCTTCGCTTCGCTGCGGTCGTGGGCGACCCCGGTGATCAGTGCCTGTTCCACAGGAAGGTCCTCCATCGATCCGGTGACCATCGTGCCGGTGTTGGTCGAGTATGACGAACGGACGTGGATCGGCAAGCCCGCGCGCCGCGCGTACTCGACGCTGCGCAGGTGCAGCACCTTCGCGCCGCAGGCGGCCAGTTCCAGCATCTCCTCGTACGTGATCTGCTTGATGTGCCGGGCGTTCGGCACGATGCGCGGGTCGGCGGTGAAGATGCCGTCCACGTCGGTGTAGATCTCGCAGACGTCCGCCTCCAGCGCGGCGGCGAGCGCCACGGCAGTGGTGTCCGAACCGCCCCGCCCGAGCGTGGTGACGTCCTTGGTGTCCTGCGAGACGCCCTGGAAACCGGCGACGATGACCACCGCGCCCTCGTCCAGCGCGCCCTTGAGCCGCCCCGGGGTCACGTCGATGATCCGGGCCCGGCCGTGCACCGAGGTGGTGATCACGCCGGCCTGCGAACCGGTGAACGAGCGTGCCTCGTACCCCAGGTTGTGGATGGCCATGGCCAGCAGCGCCATGGAGATCCGCTCCCCGGCGGTGAGCAGCATGTCCAGCTCACGGCCCGGCGGCAGCGGGCTGACCTGGTTGGCCAGGTCGAGCAGCTCGTCGGTGGTGTCGCCCATGGCGGACACCACCACCACCACGTCGTCGCCGGCCTTGCGCGCGGCCACGATGCGCTCGGCCACCCGCTTGATCCGCTCGGCGTTGGCGACGGAGGACCCGCCGTACTTCTGCACCACGAGTGCCACGACGGTGCACTCCCTCCCAGCGACGACCCTGAGCGTGCCGACGCCGCCGGGTCTCTCGGTCCGGCGGCGCGTGTCAGACCGCCTCAGCCTATCGGGCGGGCCGCGAGGCCGGGTCGGGTGATCCCACCATCCGGCCCCGCCGTGGGGCGGCTCACCAGCCCGGAAGTACGCGACACGCCAAGCGGTACAGCCGTACGGTGGGCTGACCTGGACCCTCCCCACGACGCAGAATGAGCCGGTGCACGCTCATCGACGTGCGGCCCGCCGGCTGACCGGCGTGCTCGCGCTCACCCTGCCGGTACTGCTGGCCGCCTGCGACGGCGGCCACCCCGAGGCGGCGCCCACCGGCACCGCCGACCCGGTCCCGGTGCAGGTCGACGCCGCCCGCGAGGAACTGGCCGGACTGGCCGCCGCGGCGCAGGACCGGCACCTCACCGCCACGTACGCGTTCGCGCCCGCCGAGGGCACGCCCCGCACGGTGGCCTTCACCAGCGCCAACGACGGCAGCTGGCGGGTCGACGTCCCCGGCTGGGGGCACGCCGGCACGGTGGACGTCTCGCTCGCCGGCACGTCCGACGGGCTGTTCCAGTGCGCGCTGCCCTCGGCCGGCTGGGCGCAGGCGGCGACCTGCGTCCGCCTCGGCGACGCCGACGACGCGGTGCCGCGCCGGCTCGACCCCCGCGTGCAGCACCCGTTCACCGACTGGCTGGAGGTGCTCACCGACCGGCGCGCGCCGCTCGCGGTGTCCCCCGCCGAGCCGCTGCCCGGCGCCACCGGCCCCTGCTACACGGTCGACAGCACCTCGGCATCGCTCAACGCCCCGCTGGACGTGGGCATCTACTGCTTCCGGCAGGACGGCACACCGGCGGCGGTACGGGCCGGATTCGGCACCCTGACGCTGACCGGCGAGCCCGGCGCCGCGCCGGGCACCGTCGAGCTGGCCGGTGCGGTGACCGACGGCGAGCCGGTGGAACGGGACGCCCCGAGTCCGGGGACCCCGTAGCCGGCCCCGATCCGGTGACTCTGATCCCATAGTCCGGACGAGCCTTCCCACTGCACGTCCCACCACGTAGGGTGACCGTGTCATGTGGCGCGCGTACCTTCTCCTTGGCTGCCGCGACGAGGCCTGACCGGCCGGCACCTCGTCGCGGAGTCGCTACGCGCCGTCCAGCACATCCGATCTTCTTCTCGGCACCGCCGCGCACCGTCGCCCGGCAGCCCGCCGACACCTTTCCGATCTGCTGACGCCACATGTTCCAGGGAGCACTCCGAGATGGCTCAACCTGTCACCGAAACCGATCCGTTCGCCCGCCAGCGCCCCAGCCGGATGCCGGTCCACCGCTACGTTCCGTACGACAGCGAGTTCGGCATCGACCTGCCGGACCGCGCCTGGCCCACCCGCCGCGTCGAGGCCGCGCCCCGCTGGTGCGCAGTCGACCTCCGCGACGGCAACCAGGCCCTGATCGACCCGATGTCGCCCGAGCGTAAGCGGCGGATGTTCCAGCTCCTGGTGCAGATGGGCTACAAGGAGATCGAGGTCGGCTTCCCGTCGGCGAGCCAGACCGACTACGACTTCGTACGGCAGCTGATCGAGCAGGACCTGATCCCCGAGGACGTCACCATCCAGGTGCTGACCCAGTGCCGGGAGCACCTGATCGAGCGGACCTTCGAGTCGCTGCGCGGCGCGCACAGGGCCATCGTGCACTTCTACAACTCCACCTCGACGCTGCAGCGCCGGGTGGTCTTCGGCCTGGACCGCGACGGCATCACCGACATCGCCACCCAGGGCGCGCGGCTGTGCCAGAAGTACGCGGAGATCCACACCCCGGACACCGAGATCCACTACGAGTACTCGCCGGAGTCCTACACGGGCACCGAGCTGGAGTACGCGCTGGAGGTCTGCTCGGCGGTGATCGACGTGATCGACCCGACGCCGGACCGCAAGCTGATCATCAACCTGCCGGCCACCGTCGAGATGGCGATGCCGAACGTCTACGCCGACTCGATCGAGTGGATGCACCGGCGCCTGCCCCGGCGGGACAGCCTGGTGCTGAGCCTGCACCCGCACAACGACCGGGGCACCGGCGTGGCCGCCGCCGAGCTGGGCCTGCTGGCCGGTGCCGACCGGATCGAGGGCTGCCTGTTCGGCAACGGCGAGCGCACCGGCAACGTCGACCTGGTGACGCTGGGCCTGAACATGTTCTCCCAGGGTATCGACCCGATGATCGACTTCTCGAACATCGACGAGATCAAGCGCGCGGTCGAGTACTGCAACCAGCTGCCGGTGCACGAGCGCCACCCGTACGCGGGCGACCTGGTCTACACCGCGTTCTCCGGCTCGCACCAGGACGCGATCAACAAGGGCTTCGCCGCGCTGAACGCCGACGCGGCGGCGGCCGGGGTGCCCGTGGACGACTTCACCTGGGCGGTGCCCTACCTGCCGATCGACCCGAAGGACCTGGGCCGCACCTACGAGGCGGTCATCCGGGTCAACTCGCAGTCCGGCAAGGGCGGCGTCGCGTACATCATGAAGACCGAGCACCAGCTCGACCTGCCGCGCCGCCTCCAGATCGAGTTCTCCGGCGTGGTGCAGCAGGTCACCGACCACGACGGCGGCGAGGTCGAGCCGGGCGCGATGTGGGAGATCTTCGCCCGCAACTACCTGGTCGACCACCAGGTCGACCCGGCCGTGAAGCTGGCCGAGTACACGATCGGCACCGTCGACGGCAAGGTCGAGATCGACGCCCGCGTCGGCTTCGGCGGCGAGACCCGCCAGCTCACCGCTGTCGGCAACGGCCCGATCGACGCGTACGTCAACGCGTTGCAGTCCCTGGGCGTGGCGGTACGCGTGCTCGACTACCACGAGCACGCGCTGTCCTCCGGTGGGGACGCGCAGGCCGCCGCGTACGTGGAGTGCGAGGTGGACGGCCGTACGGTGTGGGGCGTCGGGGTGGACGCCAACATCGTCACCGCCTCGATCAAGGCGGTCACGAGCGCGGTGAACCGCACCCGCGCCTGAGGTGCTTGAGGTGTAAGGAAGGGCCCCTTCTTAACGCATTCTGCATAGGAGGGGGCCCTTCTTAACGCCCGCGCCCGAATGGCCCGAGTGTTAACAAGGGGCCCTTCCTCTACCGGAGGCGTTAAGAAGGGGCCCTTCCTTCCCCCCGCCGGGGGCGGTGGATCAGCACGGCGGCGAGCACCGCACCGGCGAGCAGCAGCCCGGCGCACCACGCCAACGCCCCCCGGTACGCGTCGGCCAGTGCGCCCTTCTGCTCGTACCCGGTGCCGGAGAGCCCGACCAGCAGCGGCAGCGCGGCCACCGCGAGCAGGCCGCCGGCCCGGGAGGCGGCGTTGTTGAAGCCGCTCGCCACCCCGGCGAAGCGGTCCGAGACCGCGCCGAGCACCGACGTGGTCAGCGGCGCCACCACGAGCGTGAGCCCGGCGCCGAACAGCGTCACGCCCGGCAGCACGTCCACCCAGTACGACGCGCCCGGCCCGACCCGGCGCAACAGCAGCAGACCCGCCGCGGCGATCACCGGGCCGACGGTGAGCGGCAGCCGGGGGCCGATGCGGGCCGACAGCGCGCCCGCGCGCGGCGAGCCGACCAGCAGCAGCACCGTCATCGGCACCGTGGCCAGGCCGGTGAGCAGCGCCGACCAGCCGACCACGTTCTGCAGGTAGACGGCGAGGAAGAAGGTGAACCCGCCGAGCGCCGCGTACACGACGACTGTGAAGACGTTCAGCACGGAGAACAGCCGGCTGGAGAACAGCCCGGTGGGCAGCATCGCGGTGTCGCCGCGCCGCCGCTCGACCAGCACGAAGACCACCACGGCGACCACCCCGAGCACCGCCGCGACCAGCACCGCCGGGGAGTCCAGGCCGCGCGCCGGGGCGTCGATGAGCGCGTACGTGACACCGCCGAGCGCGAGCGCGCCGAGCAGCGCGCCCGCCACGTCGAACCGCCGCCGCCCGCCCCCGGTACGCGAGACCTCCTCGTCCCGGCTCTCCGGCACCCAGCGCAGCGCGGCGAGCACCACGCCGACGGCCAGCGGCAGGTTGACGAAGAAGATCCACCGCCAGGAGAGCGTGTCGATCAGCCAGCCGCCGAGCAGCGGACCGAGCGCGGTGGACACACCGGACAGCCCGGACCAGGTGCCGATGGCCCGGCCCCGGTCGTCCGGGTGGAAGCTGGCCTGGAGCACGGACAGCGACCCGGGGGTGAGCAGCGCCCCGCCCGCGCCCTGGAGGAACCGGGCGGCGACGAGCCAGCCGGTGTCCTGGGCCAGCCCGCAGAGCACCGACGCCACAGCGAACCAGACCACGCCGAGCAGGAAGACGCGCCGCCTGCCGAACCGGTCCCCGAGCGCGCCGCCGAGCAGCACGAACGCGGCGAGCATGAGCAGGTAGCCGTTCACGGTCCACTGGAGACCGGCGACTGTGGCGTCCAGTTCGGCGCCGAGCCGCGGCAGCGCGACGTTGACGACAGTGCTGTCCAGGAACACCATGCCGGAGGCGAGGATCGCGGCGAGCAGCGTGCCGCGTCCGGCGGCGGAGCCGGTACGCAGCGCGGGAGCGGGTGCGGTCACGTCTCACCACTCTGCCCGCCGCCCACCGTCGACGCCACGAATCGCGGAAACCGCCGCCGGGTACTGTGCGGACTCGCCCGGAGCACGCAAGCTGGAGAGGTGTCGTCTGTGCGTACGAGATCAGGAGCCCGAGCCGGGCTGGCGGCCGCGCTGAGCGCGGTGCTCGCCCTCGGCGTGGCCGGCTGCGACGTGTCGGTCACCGAGCCGGAGGCGCCGCCCAGTGCCACCGGGAACGTCAACAAGCAGCTCGGTGAGCTGACAGTGGCCACCGCCGGGTCGATGAAGGGCTACAGCCGCTCCCGCTTCCCGCACTGGCGGGACACCGGCAAGAACTGCGACGTCCGCGACAGCGTGCTGCAACGCGACGGCGAGGGCATCAAGCTGTCCGGCTGCAACGTGGTGGGCGGGCGGTGGGAGAGCGTCTACGACGGTGTGGTGCTCAACGATCCGTCGGACGTGGACATCGACCACACCGTTCCGCTGGCCGCCGCGTGGCGTTCGGGCGCGGACGAGTGGGACGACTCGAAGCGCGGCGACTTCGCCAACGACCTGACGCGGCCGCAGCTCATCGCGGTTTCGGCGCGGTCCAACCGGGCAAAGGGTGACCAGGATCCGTCCCAGTGGAAGCCGCCGAACCGGTCGTCCTGGTGTCAGTACGCGGCGGACTGGGTGACGGTCAAGCACTACTGGCGGCTGACTGTGACAAGTGCCGAGAAGGCCGCTCTCACCGACATGCTGGAGGGCTGCACATGGGCGAGCAAACCGTGACCGGGCCGGACGCCACACCGGCGCCGGAGGCAGACGCCGCACCGGCCCCGGAGTCCGCACCGGCGGGTCCGGCCTCGGCCGGGATGACGGCGGACGGCCGGCAGCCGGCGTCCGCGGACGTCGCCGGGGCGGGCATGACCGCCGACGCGGTGCCGGGCGCACCGGCCGGGGGCGCACCGGGCGGACCGGCGGACCGCACCTCGGACATCACCGCAGGTCCGGGCGGGGTCATGACCGACGAGGTGGGCGTGGTGACCGGCGAGTTGACGCTGCGCACCGAGCACGCCGACGGCCGGGTGACGCTGCGGGTGCAGTACAAGGACGCCGACGAGTGGTACGCGGTCACCGGCGGTTCCGCGCCGCTGGCCGACCCGGCCGCGCTCGACGCCGTGCACACGATCGCGGTGGGCCTGCTCAACCGCCCCGAGGGCTGACCGACGACAAGGCGCGCCCCCACCCGGCCCGGGTGGGGGCGCGCTTCGTCGTGTCAGACGTACGATCCGGGCTCGCTGGGCGCGGAGACCACGCCCGGCTCCTCGCCCTCCCCCTCCGGCCGGGTGATCTTTGCGGTCACCTCGTGCGGGCGCAGCTCACCGGCGGCGATCTTCTCGGCCCAGTGGCAGGCCACCCGGCTGGCGCCGATCTGGCGCAGCTCCGGCCGCTCGTCGGCGCAGCGGGTCGGCTGCGCCCACGGGCAGCGGGTGTGGAACCGGCAGCCCGACGGCGGGTTGGCCGGCGACGGCAGGTCGCCGGCGAGGAGGATGCGCTCGCGCCGGTCCTCCACGTCCGGGTCCGGCACCGGCACCGCCGACATCAGCGCCCGGGTGTACGGGTGCAGCGGCTCGGTGTAGAGCCGGTCGCTCGGCGCCTCCTCCACCAGCGCGCCCAGGTACATCACGCCGACGATGTCGGAGATGTGCCGCACCACGGCCAGGTCGTGCGCGATGACCAGGTAGGTCAGGCCGAGGCTGTCCTGGAGTTCGTCGAGCAGGTTCACCACCTGCGCCTGGATCGAGACGTCCAGCGCGGAGACGGGCTCGTCGGCGACGATCAGCTCCGGGCCGAGGACCAGCGCGCGGGCGATGCCGATGCGCTGGCGCTGGCCGCCGGAGAACTCGTGCGGGTAGCGGGACAGCGCCCACTTCGGCAGGCCGACCGCGTCGAGCGTCTCGCCGATGATCCGCCGCCGGTCGTCCCGGTTCGCGCCGATGCCGTGGGTCTGGAGGCCCTCGGTCAGGATCGACTCGACGTTCTGCCGGGGGTCCAGGCTGGACATCGGGTCCTGGAAGATCATCTGCATCCGGCGGCGCATCGCGCGCAGTTTGCCGGCGGGGAGCGTGGTCAGCTCGACGCCGTCGAACTTCACCTCGCCGCTGGTCGGCGGGTTGAGCTGGAGCAGCGCCCGGCCGAGCGTGGACTTGCCGCAGCCCGACTCGCCCACCAGCCCGTACGTCTTGCCGCGCGGGATGCTCAGGTCGACCCCGTCGACCGCCTTGACGTGCCCGACCGTGCGGTCGAAGATCACGCCCCGGCGGATCGGGAAGTGCACCTTCAGATCGCGGACCTCGACGAGGATGTCGTCGTCGCTCATGGGGTCTCCTCCTCGCGCGGAGCCGGTCCGAAGCCGGGCACGGCGGGCGGGTCGGCCGGCTCGGCCTGGGCCGGCACCGAACCCGGTTCGGCGGTCGTCGGCGCGGTCGTGCGGGCGTCCGCCTCCGGGGTCAGGCCGGGGACCGGCACCGGGTTGACGCAGCGGTAGCTGCGCGCGTCGTGGGTCAGCACCAGCTCCGGCGGCTCGCCCACACACGCGTCGACGCGGCGGGCGCAGCGCGGGGCGAACGCGCAGCCGTCCGGCCAGGGCAGCACGTCGCGCACCGAGCCGGGGATGGGGTTCAGCCGTTCGCCGCGGCCGGCGTCCAGGCGCGGCACCGAACCGAGCAACCCCTCGGTGTACGGGTGCCGGGGCTGGCGGAACAGCGGACGACGGGTGGCCGTCTCCACCACCCGGCCGGCGTAGAGCACGTTGATGGTGTCGCACATGCCGGCCACCACGCCGAGGTCGTGAGTGATCATCACCAGTGCGGTGCCGGAGTCCCGGACCAGGTCCTTGAGCAGCTCCAGGATCTGCGCCTGGATGGTGACGTCGAGCGCGGTGGTCGGCTCGTCGGCGATCAGCAGCCGGGGCTGGCAGGCGACCGCCATGGCGATCAGCGCCCGCTGCCGCATGCCGCCGGAGAGCTGGTGCGGGTACTCCTTGAGCCGCCGCCGCGGGTCCGGGATGCCCACCCGGTCGAGCAGGGCGGCCGCCTCCTTGGTGGCCGCCTCGCCCTTCATGCCCCGGTGCCGGGCCAGCACCTCGGTCACCTGGAGCCCGATCGGGATGACCGGGTTCAGCGAGGACAGCGGGTCCTGGAAGATCATCGCCACGTCCCGGCCGCGGATGTCGCGGCGGGACCGGTCGTCGAGCTGGAGCAGGTCGGTGCCGTCGAAGACCGCCTTGCCGCCCACGCGCAGGCCCGGCTGCTTGGGCAGCAGGCCCATGATGGCCAGCGACGTGACGCTCTTGCCGCAGCCGGACTCGCCGACCAGGCCGACCACCTCGCCGGCGTCGACCGAGAAGGACACCCCGTCCACCGCGTGCACGGTGCGCTGCCCACGACGGGCGAACGTGACGGAGAGGTCGTCCACTTCGAGCAGTGCCATGACTGACTGACCTACTTCCGCAGCTTTGGATCGAGGGCCTCGCGCATCGCCTCACCGAGCAGGGTGAACCCGAGCGCGGTGATGATGATGCCGAGCGCCGGATAGATCGCCAGGCCGGGCCGGATGCCCAGGTACGGCTGCGCGTCGGCGAGCATGACGCCCCACTCCGGGATGGCCGAGTCGGGGTTGCCGAGACCGAGGAAGGACAGCGCGGCCGCCTCGATGATCGCGGTGGCCAGCGTCAGCGTGGCCTGCACGATGACCGGGGCGATCGAGTTCGGCACCACGTGGGTGAGGGCGATCCTGGAGCGCTTCACGCCGAGCGACGTCGCGGCCAGCACGTAGTCGCTGTTGGCCTGCGCGATCATCGAGCCGCGCAGCAGCCGGGCGAAGATCGGCACGGACACCACACCGACGGCGATCATCACGGTGGTGAGGCTGGCGCCGAGCAGCGCCGCGATGCTCACCGCGAGCAGCAGGCTCGGCATGGCCAGCAGCATGTCGATGAAGCGCATCAGGGTGGTGTCGATCCAGCGGCCCCAGCGCCCGCCGAGCCCGGCCGCGGCACCGGCGACGCCGCCGATCAGCGCGCCGACCGCGAGGCCGATCAGGGTTGAGACCACGCCGACGAGCAGCGTCTGCCGGGCGCCGACGATGAGCCGGCTGAACTCGTCCCGGCCCTGGTGGTCGAAGCCGAGCCAGTGGTCGGCGGAGACGCCCGGGATGATGCCCTGGCCGGACTTGACCAGTCCTTCGCGGATGCCGATGGAGTCCGTCGGGCTGTACGGGACGAGGAACGGCCCGATGACGGCGACCAGGACGAAGACCGCCAGGATGATGACGCCGATGACGGCCGCCGGGTTGCGCCGCAGCCGGCGGAACGCCTCCTTCCAGAGGCTCACCCCCTGCTCGTCGTCGCGGGCGGCCAGCTCGGCGAGCCGGTCGATCTTCTCGCGCTTCTTGCCAGTGGTGATGGTCATCGCACCCTCACCCTCGGGTCGATCACGCTGTAGGAGAGGTCGACCAGGAGATTCACCAGCACGTACACCACCGCAATGATCATGATGAAGCCCATCAGCACCGGGTAGTCGCGTTGGCTGATCGACTCGGCGACGAACGCGCCGATGCCGCTGAACGCGAACACGGTCTCGGTGAGCACCGCGCCGGAGAGCAGGAGACCGGTCTGGAGACCGATCGAGGTGGCCACCGGGAGCATGGCGTTACGCAGCACGTGCCGGCGGCGTACGGTCCGCTCGGTCAGGCCCTTGGCCTCGGCGGTCCGGACGAAGTCCTCGTTGAGCACCTCCAGCACGCTGGCCCGGGTGATCCGGACGATGATCGCGAGCGGGATGCTGGCGAGCGCGATGCCCGGCAGCACGAGGTGCCAGAGCGCGTCGGCGGCGGCGTCCCACTCGCGGGTCATGAGCCCGTCGAGGACGAAGAAGTTGGTGACCCGGGTCGCCCCGATGGTCGGGTCCTGCCGGCCGCTGGAGGGGAACCAGCCCAGGTTCTCCGCGAAGATCGCCTTGAGCACGTAGGCCAGGAAGAAGACCGGGATGCAGATGCCGATGAGCGATCCGCCGACCGAGGCGTGGTCGAGGAACCGGCCCCGGCGGCGGGCGGCCAGGTAGCCGAGCGGGATGCCGATGCCGACCGCGAGGATCATGGCCATCACGGTCAGCTCGACGGTGCCGGGGAACCGCTCCACGAACTCCGTGGTGACGGCCCGCTTCGTACCGGTCGAGGTGCCCAGGTCGAGCCGGATCATCCGCCGCAGGAAGCGGGCGTACTGGACCAGGATCGGCTCGTCGAGGCCGAGGTTGCGCCGGATGGCGGCGCGCGTCTCGGGCGTGCCCCGTTCTCCGAGGATCGCGGTCTCGGGCCCGCCGGGAAGTCGGTGGAGCCAGATGAACAGCAGGACGGAGAGCCCGAACAGCGTGGGTATCAGCTGTAGCAGGCGTCTGATGATGAACCGGAACACGGGCGCCTCGGAGGGTGTGCGGAGGGGTGCGGGCGGGCGCTGTGGTCACAGCGCCCGCCCGCGTACGGTGCCTTCAGATCACTTGAACTCTGCGGTCGCGTACCGCTCGTCGGTGAGCGGGCTCGCCTTGATCCCGGTCACGTCCTTGCCGAACACGATCGCCGGCGGGGAGTGCGAGATCGGCACGCCCGGCAGGAAGTCCATGATCGTCTTGTTCAGTGCCTTGTACTTCTCCGTACGGGCCGCCGCGTCGGCGGTGGTGTCGGCGTCCTTGAACTGCGCGAAGAGCTGGGGGTTGTTGAAGCCCCACTCGTCCTTCGGGCGGTCGAAGAAGGTGCCGATGAAGTTGTACGCGTCGCCGTAGTCACCGGTCCAGCCGAGGAAGTGCAGGTCGTGCTTGTTGCCGGAGGTGGTGGCGTTGAGGTAGTCCGGGCTCCACTTCAGCGGAATGGCCTGGACGTTGATGCCGACCGCCTTGAGGTCCGCCGAGAGCAGCTCGAAGATGTCCTTCGGGTTCGGCATGTACGGCCGGGTGACCTCGGTCGGGTAGTGGAACTTCAGCGTCAGGTTCGACGCGCCGGCCTCGGCCAGCAGCTGCTTGGCCTTCTCCGGGTTGTAGTCGTACTTGGTGACGTCGCCGTTCCAGCCCTCGACGGTGTCCGGGAAGAAGTTCATCGCGACCTTGGCGCCCGGGGGCAGCTTCGAGTCGACCAGGGCCTGCCGGTTCAGCGCGTGCGCGATGGCCTGCCGGACCTTCAGGTCGGCCAGCTTCGGGTTCCCCTTCTGGTTGATCGCCAGGTAGAGGATGTTGAAGGCGGGCCGGGTGAGGACGTTGAAGCCCTCCTTCTTCAGCGGCTCCACGTCCGCCGGGCCGACCAGGTCGTAGCCCTGGATGTCACCCGAGCGGAGCGCCTGCTTGCGGGCGTTCTCGTCCGAGATCGTCTTGAAGATGATGGTCTTCAGCTTGGCCTTGTCGCCGTAGTAGTCGTCGTTGCGCTCGATGGTGAGCGACTTGTTCGCGATGTCCCACGCCTTGAACTTGAACGGGCCGGTGCCGGTCGGGTGCTCCATCGCGTACGCGGGGTACTTGATGTCCTCGGCGGTGCCGGTCACGTTGCTGGCGTCGTACTGCTCCATCGCCTTGGGGCTCTGGATCGAGAACGACGGCAGCATGAGCGCGGCCGGGATCTTGCTGGAGACCCGGGTGAACGCCAGGTCCACAGTGGTGGCGTCCTTGGCGGTGCAGGACTTGAAGAGGCTCGGCGGCAGGTCCGGGTTCTCGTTCTTGGCGAACCCGCCCATGACGTCCTGCCAGTACGCGGTCACGTCCGGGCTCTGCATGAGGCCCTTGGCGTTGTACCAGCGGTTGAAGTTGGCGCAGACGGCCTCGGCGTTGAAGTCGGTGCCGTCGTGGAACTTGACGCCCGAGCGGAGCTTGAACGTCCAGGTCGTGCCCGCCGCATCCGGCGTCCAGGACTCGGCGAGGCCCGGCGTCACCTTGGTGCCGCCCTCCTCCGGACGGACCAGGGTCTCGAAGACCTGGCGCGCCACGCGCAGCGACTCACCGTCGCTGGCGAAGCTGGGGTCGAGCACCTTCGGGTCTCCGGCGACGCCGAAGACGAGGGTGTCCTTCTTGCTATCTCCGGAGCCACTCTCACGGTCGCTCTCGGCGCAGCCTGCAACCGCGAGGGCCGCGACCGCGATGGCCGCGATTGCGACCTTCGGCCTGGATGCACGCATGGTGCTTCACCTCGTCCTTGGGGGTACGGACAACGTGGTGACAGGGTCACCGATGTGCGCAGACCTTAGCCCTCGGGTGGACGGCGCGGAAACGGGCGGGGGGCGGGTTGGTATCGAATCGTGTCTGTTCCGCAACGAGGCATACGAATCGAAGGAGAATCCCATCCATCGCCGAGGTTTCGTCGGCTAGAAGGCCGAATTTATTACGTCGATCCGGTCCCGGACGCACGTTCCTGTTAGATCGACGAGCATCCCGTTCCGGCCCGGAGACACGTCCGGCGGGCACCCCGCAGGGCACCCGCCGGAGGCGGCACGACTGGATTCAGACGGCCCGTCGGCCCTCGAAGGCCCGGCCCAGCGTGATCTCGTCGGCGTACTCCAGGTCGCCCCCGACCGGCAGTCCACTCGCGAGCCGGGTCACCGCGATCCCCATCGGCTTGACCATCAGCGCCAGATAGGTGGCTGTCGCCTCGCCCTCGGTGTTCGGGTCGGTGGCGAGGATCAGCTCGCGGACCTCGCCGCCGCCGAGGCGGGTCATCAGCTCACGGATCCGCAGGTTGTCCGGGCCGATGCCCTCCAGCGGATTGATCGCGCCGCCGAGCACGTGGTAGCGCCCGCGGAACTCGCCGGTCCGCTCGATCGCCACCACGTCCTTCGGCTCCTCGACCACACAGAGCACCTCGTCGGTACGCCGTGGGTCGCGGCAGATCCGGCACTGCTCCGACTCGGCCACGTTGTAGCAGGTCGTGCAGAACCGGACCAGGTCCTTGACCTTGCGTAGCGCGCCGGCCAGCCGGTTGACGTCGGCCGGATCCGCCGACAGCACGTGGAACGCGATCCGCTGGGCGCTCTTCGGGCCCACGCCCGGCAACCGGCCCAGCTCGTCGATCAGATCCTGGATGGCACCCTCGTACATCTGCCGGCTCAGAACCCGGACAGGCCGAGGCCGCCCATGCCGCCCGCGACCGGGCCCATCTTCTTCTCGGTCAGCTCGCGGGCCGCCTCGGCGGCGTTGTGCACGGCCGCGACCACCAGGTCCTCCAGCGTCTCGACGTCCTCCGGGTCGACCGCCTTCGGGTCGATCTTGATCGCCTTCAGCTCACCGGTACCGGCGACCGTCGCGGTGACCAGACCCCCGCCGGCGGTGCCGGTCAGCTCCGCCTCGGCCAGCTCGGCCTGGGCCTTGGCGATCTGCTGCTGCATCTTCTGCGCCTGCTTCAGCATCTGCTGCATGTTCGGCTGTCCACCTGGGCGCACGGACCGCTCCTTCTTCCACTCGTCTGCTCGGCCGCGCCCAGCCTAGTCGGGCCACGGCACCGCTGAATCGCGGTCGGCGCGCGCTCAGCGCGCGTCCACCTCGTCGATCTTCTCCGCGCCGAACGTCTCGCGCAGCAACTGCACCGCCTGCTCCTCGCTCGACTGCCGGGCGGTCCGCTCGTCGATCACGTCGTCCAGCGGCTCGTCGCCCGGGTCGAATCCCTCGTAGGCGGGTGCCGCCGCAGGCGCGCCCCCACCTCGCACCGGGCCGTCGAAGTCCGGGTCGTAGGGCGGCTCGCCCGCCCACTCGGCATCGGCCGTCTTCCGCGCCGGCTGCGCCGCGCGCGGCCCCTTGCCGGGACCACCGCCCGCAGCAGCAGCCGCCGCGGCCGCACGCGCCGCCGCGATCGCGCTGTTCTTCGCCCCCGCCGGCCTCGCCGCAGCGGCAGGCGCCGGCGCCGCCGCGGGTGCCGCAGGCTTGGGTACGACGACAGGCGCGGTAGCGGTAGCCGTGCCCCCGCCCGGACGGGCCGCAGCCGGCCAGTCCTCCCCGTCGCCGCCGCTCGCGGCCGAGGCGGTGCCGGTGGCCGAGGCCGTGCCACCGGGTCGGGCCGGCTCCGGCCAGTCCTCCTCGGTCTGGTCTGCCGCAGGGGTCGCCGTCGAACGGTGCGAGGCGTCGGGCGAACCCGCGCCTGCCCGGCCCGCCGGTCCCCCGGCCTGGCTACCAGTGGCCGGGTTGCCAGTGGCTCGGCTGCCCGTGGCGCTGCCCGAGCCGGACACCGGCTGTCCCGGGGCGCCGCCGACGGCGTCGGTTGCCGGACGTCCGGCGACACCGGAGTCAGGACGGCCTGGCCCGGCGTGGGCCGAACCCGGGCGGCCCGGTCCCGCGTCGGAGCCGGGACGGTTGAGTCCGGAGTCGTAGCCCGGACGGCTCGGTCCCGCATCGGCCGCGTCGGCGTCCGGACGGCCCTGAGCAGTACCTACCGCCCCGGAATCCGGGCGACCGGACCCGGTGTCGGACGCCGGGCCGGACGGGGCGGCCGCCGGGCGGGCCGGGGCGCTCTCGGGCGCGTTGCGGCCCGGTGCGGCGTCGGCCTGCGGACGGGCCGGAGCGCTGTCGGACGCGCTGCGGGCCGGTGCGGCGTCGGCCTGCGGACGGCTCGCTCCGGACGGGCGAGAGGGGCCGCCGAGCGAGGACGCGCCACGCTCGCCCGCCACCTCGCAGCGGATCTGCCAGCGACCGCCCAGTTCCTCGTAGAGCGCGTCGGTCAGCACTGCGGCGTGGTCGGCCATCATCTTCGCCAGCACCGTCGACTTCACGGTCAGCACGAGCGTGTCGCCGTCCAGGTCGCGTACCACCGCGTCCCGCATCAGCGCGGCGATTCGCTTGTTGCTGCGGTTGACCTTGCCGACCACCTCGGGCCACACGCGGCGCACCGCGACCGCGTCGAGGGCGCCGGGATTCGCCGCGCCGGGGCGGGGCGGCTCGGGAGTGGCCGGGTCGGGCATCACAGCGGACGGCGGTACCGGACGTCGGGCAGCGGCGGGAGCATCAGAGGCGGCAGCGGGCGAGCCGGAAGCGGCCGGATCGACGGCGGCTCGCTCGGGAGCGGCCGGAGCGCGGAAAGCAGCCTCCGGGTCGCCTGCCGGCTCCGTCCCGGCGGGAGCCGGACGGGAACCGGGTGCGGCGTTCCGGGCACCCACCGCAGCGGCGGCAGCGGCACGTGCGGCGGCGGCGCCGGTCGGGGCGCCGGCAGCCGCCGGCGTGCCGGCGGAATCCGCGTGGACCGCGGCGGCAGCCGCGCCCGGGGCGGGAGCCGCCGGGCGTACCCCCTGGGTCTGGGTGGGGTGCGCGGGGTCGGCGGCGGCCGGCGGCAGCTCGGCGCCCCCGAGCGTCAGCCGGCGCTCCATCCGCTCCAGGCGCTGGAGCAGGCCGCCGGACGAGTCGTCCGCGCCGGGCAGGAGCATGCGCGCGCAGATCAGTTCCAGCAGCAGCCGGGGCGCGGTGGTGCCGCGCATCTCGACCAGGCCGTTGTGCACGATGTCGGCGCAGCGCGACAGCGTGGCCGGGCCGAGGCGCTGGGCCTGGGCGGCCATCCGCTCGATCTGGTCGGCCGGGCCGTCGATGAGGCCCCTGGCCGCGGCATCAGGCACCTGCTGCAGGACGATCAGGTCGCGGAGGCGTTCCAGCAGGTCGGAGGCGAAGCGGCGTGAGTCGTGCCCGGCCTCGGCGACCCGGTCGACGGTGGCGTACGCGGCGGCACCGTCACCGGCGGCGAGCGCGTCGCACATCTCGTCGATCAGCGCGGCGTCGGTGACACCGAGCAGCGCGGCGGCCCGGGCGTAGCCGACGCCCTCCGGGCCGGCGCCCGCGATGAGCTGGTCGAGCACGGAGAGGCTGTCGCGCATGCTGCCCCCGCCGGCACGCACCACCAGCGGGAAGACCGCCGGCTCGACCTTGACGCCCTCCGCCTCGCAGAGCTGTTCGAGGTAGGGGCGGACCACCTTCGGCGGGAACAGCCGGAACGGGTAGTGGTGGGTCCGCGACTTGATCGTGCCGAGGACCTTCTCCGGTTCGGTGGTGGCGAAGATGAACTTGACGTACTCAGGGGGCTCCTCGACCAGCTTGAGCAGCGCGTTGAAGCCGGCCGACGAGACCATGTGCGCCTCGTCGATGATGTAGATCTTGAAGCGGCTGCGGGCCGGGGCGAAGAACGCCTTCTCGCGCAGCTCACGGGCGTCGTCGACACCACCGTGGCTGGCCGCGTCGATCTCGATGACGTCGATCGAGCCGCCGCCGTCGGGAGCCAGCCCGCGGCACGAGTCACACTGCCCGCACGGCTCGGGGGTGGGGCCCTGCTCGCAGTTGAGGGAGCGGGCCAGGATCCGGGCGCTGGAGGTCTTGCCGCAGCCCCGCGGACCGGAGAAGAGGTAGGCGTGGTTGAGCCGCCCGCTGCGCAGCGCCTGCGACAGCGGCTCGGTGACCTGCTCCTGGCCGATCATCTCGGCGAACGTCCGCGGCCGGTACTTGCGGTAAAGGGCCAGTGCCACCCGTCCCGCCTCCTCTCGACCGAGCCATTCTGCGCCGGTCGGCCCCGGGTGACCACCCACCACCCCGTGACCCGACCCGCAGCGACGTTACCCGGCCCGGGAGACAGAAAGGCCTCCCGTGCACCCGGCAGAGCTCGCTTATCCTTGCTGCCTTCCGGCCCTGGGGAGGTTCACGAGGTACCGCCGCACGGGAGGTGACGCCAAGCCTACCCGAAGGGTTGTGGATCTTCCGGGAGGGTGGGGTGGCCCGCCGTTGCGGGACCTGTATCCTGGCTCGCGGAGGATTCGCCTAGAGGCCTAGGGCGCACGCTTGGAAAGCGTGTTGGGTTCACACCCTCACGAGTTCGAATCTCGTATCCTCCGCTCTCTTGAGCAGCACGAACGCGAGGGTCGGCCCCATCGGGACCGGCCCTTCGTCGTCTCCAAGGTCACCGGTTCGCCGTTCTGTCCTCAACGTTGTTCAGCCGCCGGGCTGATACGTTCCGTCGGTGGGGCAGAGCCTGGACGGGGTTGTCCGATCAACCTTCCTCCGCACCATCGAGTTCATGCCCGGCGAGCTCCGACGGGCGTCGCTGGCCAGTTGGAACGAGTCGGTCTTTCGCTATTTCTTCTGCCGGCATCTGCCTGGCGTCGACGAGGGCGTGCAGCCGTTCGTGGAGTGCGAGCGGATCGACCTCGTCGTGCATCGCGGCGAGGAGAAGGCGTTCGTCGAGTTCAAGTTCTACGTGCACCCGCAGCGGTTTGATCCCTATACAGGAGTCTCGTCCGGCTTCAAGGGTGGCCCCAGCCCTCAGAACCTGCACGAGTTCCAGAGGTGCGTTCAGCAACTCCACGATCGCAAGTCGGTCCCAGGGCTGTCCAAGTACATCGTCCTCGCCTACGCCGACCCTGTCGTTGCGGGCCCTCCAGGGAAGCGTTACTCGGATTACTACGACGACTACCGGCACTCGGACGAGAACATCGCTCTCGACGTCCAAGAGTCCGTCGGGCCCTTCGACATCCTCAAGGATCGAATTCAAGCCAAGCTCTTCACCGTGCGGACACCCGGCGAGGGTTGAACGAGATCGGCGGCCACGGGGTCACACGACAGCCTTGCGGCCCCGGCAGAGTGGTCGGAGAATCTCGTAAGTGGGGCGGCTGTACCAGCGTCCGAGCCAGCCGATGACGCTGCAAATAAAGCCTGAACTGGCGAGCTGGGAGCGCGCGGGGCATCCGAGCCAGGTGAGGTTGTCCCGGTTCCTGGATCATGTCGCAACGCTGGCCGAGCCGGTGGGAGCGGGCGTCGACGGCCCGCTGGCGATCGAGATGGTTGTCGGCCTCCCGGAGAACGTGACGCTCATCGCGGGTGGACGTGACCTGGACAACTTTCTCTGCCCGGTGGCACAACGAATAGGCGCGGGCCGACTCGCTGCGGTGTTCGGCCGAAAGGTTCACGCGGCTCGGTCGTCGCTGGCCGTGGGGCCCGCGGTGCCGCAGGCGGGCGCCCCGGTCCCGCAGTTCACCACTCACATGGTCGGGTCATACGAACACAAGGCATGGAAAGAGGAGCTGCGGGATCGATTGCTGGCGGCGCATCTCGTTCCGGCTGACCCCGGCCCGGTATGGATGCAGGTAAGTCTCACGACCGGCCCTGGTCGCACGTGGACCAACCTCTGGAAGCCGTTGCTCGACTCCTTCGGTCCGGTACTGGGGGCGGACCCCGCGCTTCCGTTCAGCCCGTACGACGATCGCATCGTCGACCTCGGCCTGCACCACGCCGTGGATGCCAGCCTCGGGCACGGGGTGAGCATCGACGCATGGTGGGGCGTGCACGGCTCACCGTGTGCGAGAGAGCTCGGCCAGTAGCAGCGCGGGCTGCGCCGCGTCATCGGTGCCCTCCGCTTCGTCCGCACCGGTTGACCGGTTCGCGCGGGCGTTCATCGGCCGCCCAACTGGTCCCGCCGCCGCTTCAGATAAGCCGTCTCCGCGCTGTTCCCAGCCAGCTCGATCGCCCGGTCGTACGCCGCCCGCGCCTCCCCGCCCCGTCCCATCCGGCGCAACAACTCGGCCCGCGTCGCGTGGTGCGCGTGGTAACCCTCCAGCGGCAACCCGTCCACCTCCGCCAGCGCCACCTGCGGCCCGTCCAGCTCGGCGACCGCCACCGCCCGGTTGAGCCGCACGATCGGCGACGGGTCGACGCGTACCAGATGGTCGTAGAGCGCGGCGACCTGCGCCCAGTCGGTGTCCCGCGCGTCGCGCGCATCGGTGTGGACGGCGTTTATGGCGGCGAGGATCTGATAGCGGCCCGGCGGCCGTCCGGCGGCGATGCACGCGCGGACCAGGGCGTGCCCCTCGGCGATGAGTTCGCGGTCCCAGGCGCTGCGGTCCTGCTCGGCGAGGACGACGAGTTCGCCCGTCGCGGAGACCCGGGCGGGCCGGCGCGCCTCGGTGAGCAGCATCAGCGCCAGAAGCCCGGTGGCCTCGTGGTCGTCGGGCATCAGCGTGCGGACCAGCCGGGTGAGCCGGATCGCCTCGGCGGTCAGGTCGGCGCGGACCGCCTCCTTGCCCGGGTCGGAGGCGAGGTAGCCCTCGTTGAAGATCAGGTAGAGAACGGCGAGCACGCCGGTGACCCGGGCCGGGAGGTCCTCGCGGGACGGCACCCGGTACGGGATCGCGGCCGCCTTGATCTTCGTCTTGGCCCGGGTGATCCGCCTGCTCATGGCGGCCTCCTGAACCAGGTAGGCCCGCGCGATCTCGGGCACGGTGAGCCCGCCGACCAGGCGCAGCGTCAGCGCCACCCGCGCCTCCATGGCCAGCGCCGGATGGCAGCAGGTGAAGATCAGACGGAGCCGGTCGTCGTCGATGACACCGAGCGGTTCCGGCACGTCGGCCAGCATCAGCGCCTCCCGGTGCTTGTCCTCCCGCCGGCTCTCGCGCCGGATCCGGTCGACGGCCCTGCGGTACGCGGTGGTGGTGAGCCACGCGCCGGGGTTCGGCGGTACGCCGTCGGCTGACCACCGCTCGACGGCGGCGGCGAACGCCTCGGCTGTCATCTCCTCTGCGACGTCGAGATCGCCGATGCGCCGGGCGAGCGTGGCTACGACCCGGGCCCACTCCTCGCGGTGGACCCGGGTGAGCGCCTCGCCGACGTCGGTCACGCGCCCAGGAACGGCCGCAGCTCGACCCGCCTGTTGCACCGCTGCGACGCCAGCGCGGCGAGCGGCAGCGCCACGTCGAAGTCCGGCGCCTCGATGATCCAGAACCCGCCGACGTACTCCTTCGTCTCCAGGTAGGGCCCGTCGGTGAGCAGCGGACTCCCGCCTCGCGCGTCCACGACCGTGGCCGTCTCCGGCGCCGCGAGCCCACCGGCGAAGACCCAGTGGCCGTCGGCTCGCAACCGCTCGTTGAACTCACCGATCGCGGCCATCTCCGCGTCGGTGGCCGAGCCGGTCGTGTCGTCGAGTACGGAGATCAGGTACTGCGCCATCGGTTCCTCTTTCACTCTCGCCGGCCGCGGGCCGGGCCGCCGTCACCCCGGCTACGAACGCCGCCACCCCGATCCGACAGCCCTGACGAGGTCGATCACGCAATTCTCGTACGTGGCACGTCAAAGCTCTCGTCGTAGTCATGGCCCGGTTATGCGTTGCGTGCATAACCGACAGTCACTGAGCAGATTGAATAAGTGAGTGATCGCGGCATCAAGGCCAAGCAGGTGTGCGCGTTGCGGCGCCAACCTGGCTGCCGACAACGGCTCGGGACGGTGCGCTCCCTGTCAACGAGCGGAGCGGGACCGCATCGTCGTTGCTCCCGACGTTCCACCCAGCTTCTGGTCCCATGAACCGCTTCGCCATGCGCTTGCGGATCGGCACCTCGGTCGCGTTGTCCGCGCCTACCGTCACCATCCCTATCACGGGCGACAGCCGCTGCCCCAAACCACTGTCGCTGGCTGGTTCGGGACTTCGCCTCGGTGACGTCACGGCCGCTCTTCGTATCCTCAACGGCAACGTCGCCGAGCGGCCGGGCGGCCGGGTGCGGAGTCAGGCGCTCGCCCGGATGCTCCTGGCCACCGCGCTCGTCGGGCAGGCCCGGATCGAGGAGGCGTGCGACCTGACGCACCAGACCGTCGAACTCACCCACGGGCTGGGGTCGGCCGTTGTCCTCGACCAGCTAAGACATCTCGCACTGCTGCTGCGGTCGCATGCCGTCCGGTGCCCGGACGTGCCACAGCTTCTGGACCGGCTTCGCGACGCCATCCGGGAGCGGAGATGGGTGGCGCTGCCGCTGCCGACGGCGTGAGGACGGCCGACAATCGTCGGTATGGCCGACGAGCGTCCCCTGTACGAGCGAGATCCGGCAGCCTGGCAGGTCCACCTCGCCGAGGGCAACGCGCGGCAGCCCCGGAAGCGGGTGGGAGCCGACGTACTGCTGCGCAACGGTGACGGCGACATCCTGTTGGTAGATCCGCGCTACAAGCCCGACTGGGACCTGCCGGGCGGCATGGCCGAGGCGAATGAGCCGCCGCACCTGGCCGCCGAGCGGGAGCTACGCGAGGAGTTGGGTCTCGAACTGCGCGTCGGACCGTTGCTGGTCGTGGACTGGGTGGCACCGCACGGCCCGTGGGACGACAGCTTGATGTTCATCTTCGACGGCGGCGCACTGCCTCCCGCCGAGCCGTTGAAACCGGCTGACGGCGAGCTGGCCGACGCCCGATTCGTTGCGCTCGATGATGCGCAGGCGCTGCTTCGCCCGTACGTTTGGCATCGGCTGCGTCACGCGGTGGCCGCGCTGAGCGACGGACGCCCGAGGTACCTGACCAACGGAACCGTCTGAGACCCTCGTACACATGTTCCATCCACAGCCTGTGGACGCCGAGAGGACCGGATGAGTTACCAGCTCAGCGCCGTGGTCGCCGACGTCGAGCTGCTTCGCGAGCAGACCGCCGACCTGGACCACGCGGTGCTCGCCGCGCTCCGCCAGGACTTCGCGCTACTGCCGGTCACCCCGCAACTGGTGCAGGAACTGACCGGCGGCCTGCCGGACTACGCCACCGACGAGCCGCGCGCCGAGCGCCCGTTCCGGCTGGTGCTGTCGCCGCCCCTCGCGGAGGTGCTGGCCCGCTGGTCGAGGAGCGGCCCGGTGGCGTACCTGGAGGCGGAGTTCGCGGGCGGCCTGGGCCACCAGTCGGCGGTGGTCTGGCTGGGCGGCGAGGTGAGCTGGGGCCCGCGGTACGACGCCGCGCTGGACCGGCCGCGTACCGAGTGGCCGATCAACACGGCGCTGGCCCGGCTGGGCGCGGAGCCGGGCGCGTGGATCGACCCGTTCGCCGAGCTGGGCCTGCACCTGGAACGCGACACGGACGGCTGGCTGGCGCACGGCCGCCGCGGACTGTCCGCCGACTACTGGGACGAACTGGCAGAAGAGTGGGAACTTCGCCAATCCGACCCGCAGCAGCAACCTCATCGCCCCGGTCCCGTTGGTGACTGGGGGATTGCATGAAACTACGACAATTCGGCTTTATTGCCGCGATGCTTGCTGCCGCGTCCGCAGCCGGCAGCGGCGTTCATCCACAGTGGCCCACCCGCCCGGTCGGCGCCGCCCAGGTGGTGAGTCTGGAGGGCCTGCGCAACGCGGAGTTCGGCGACACCGAGGCGGCCCTGACCCGGCGCGGCGTGCTGCGCGCCGACGAGGAGGCATGCGGGCCCGCGCTTGTGGGGCACGGCTCGGTCAGCCCGATCTTCGTCGACGACCGGCTCGTCCTGCTGTGGCTCGACGACCCGATGAGCACGCCCGAGGGCATCAGCGCCGGCTCACCGGTGGGCGAGGCCCGCGCCGCGTATCCCGGCGCCGTCGACCTGCCGGCACCGCCCGGCAGTCACCGCTTCGCCGGGCTGCTCGCCCGCGAGGGCGACCGCGCGTACCTGTTCCTGCACGACGGCGTCACCGTCCGCGAGATCATCGCCGGGTACGCGGACTGGGCCCGCCGCCTCTTCGACGAGGGCTACGGCCCCTGCTGACGCTCGGCAGCGACCGCCGGGCACAGCCCTCCACCCGGCCGCTTCCGGCGCCTCGGCTCAACGACCCACGCTCGACCAATGGGACGATTTATCAGGTCTGCCGCTTATCGAATAGCGAAGCCCTGAGCTCTGACGCCGGTACGGCCTGATTGGACGATTCTCTGCGCTTCATTTTCATGTGATAATGGCCGCATTGGTGCCCATGACGGGGCCATCTCGATGTCCGCCTACGTGTCGCGCACCGTGATCTGGGGAGGCCATGGACCAGCCCGTCGTTCCAGCCCTCATTCCCGCAGTCATGGCACTCGTAGGGCTGATCGCGGGTCTTGTCGCGCCGATGATTGCGGGGTCGGGAGAGAGTCGACGGCGGAGAAGGGAGGACCAACGTGCGAGATGTGACGAGATACTGGGACTGTTCGAGGACATCAGCGTCTATCGCGCCTTGACCGAATCGGAATCGGCGGTACGTCGTCGGTTGGTGCTGTCGGCCGCGCGATTGAAGGACCAGGCAGCTCGCGAGGCATGCCTCAGCCTCGCCAATGCGGTGGCGAGATCAGACGCCGACGAGGAAGACATCCTGCGGCAATGGACGGTCATGATCCGAGAGGTCTCCCGCGTCTATCGTTCACATCTTTGAGGACAGCGACATGGCAAATCATGGGGGCAGGGGCAACGAGGATCTTCGGCTCACCGAGGAATTGATGGGGAAAACCGGCCCCGCCACGTCCAAGTCGTCGAACGCTTTGCGACGGAGCCAGTATCTGGTGGGGCCGCCGGAGGCGAACCGGCGCTCCGAGCTGGAACGTACGTTACGCGAGGGCTCGAAGATCTCGATATGCGGAATCGCCAGCCGGAGCGTAGTACTGGCGATGTCAACAGTTGCCGCGGAGGTACGCAAGAGCGAAAAGGACTTCCCGTGGGACAGCCTGCATTACGTCACACCGACGCCGTCAATGATTCTCACCGGGCGCAGCGGAGTCGGGCTCGGGCCGGTCGTACGGGACTGGCAGGCGGCCGTGGACACGATCCGAAACTGCGCTCGTCAGCAGGCGCGGGCGGTCCCCGCCGCCGCTGCCAGGCGGAGCAAAGCATTGCAGTTGCTGGGGATGCGTCACTATTTCTTGGAAATGCTGATGCACGTCACCGTCCGCAGTACAGGCCGTAAAGAGTTCTGGTTGACAATAGGGGCCGGCCATCAGAGCAACGACCTTCCCCTTCTGGTGGTCGAGGAGACGGACGACAACTATCCCATTCTAAATGACATGCACAGCCGATTGATCGAAGGCTGCGAAGAGCTGGCGATCCGGCAGGTGCGCTGTGACCTGATCGAAGCGAGCGATGTGAACGGCCCCCCACCGCCGGGAGGCCGGCACGACGAGAAGACGCCTTACCTCGTCGTACACGGCCTCGAGCCGTACGGGACCGGCGGGCAGGCCCGTCCCGCCTGCATGCCAGTGGCGGCCGTGATGATCCGCGCGAACACCAACCGCGGCCCGGTCGTCATGCTCAGGCAGCGCAACGAGTTCTCGGACACCGACTCCTTCGGAAAATATTCGCTCATCACCAGCAGGCTCCTTGAGGAGGACCTGGCTACCGCACTGGGAGTTCCGGTATTCGCCGACCGGCACGTGGATGCCGCCACCGACGCGATGTGGCAGGCAACCAGAACCGATGGCCCGCTCGGGGTCCCGGTGAAGGCGTTCATACGCGCAGCGCAGCGGGAGTTGTTCATCTGCTGCGGCCTCGATGCCCCGGAGAGCCGATTCCAGTTCCACGGATACCAGGTCGTTTCCACGGCGGACGGCTCACAACTCGGCTTCGCCGTGTTCGAGTTGGTGCTCAACCGGCATGAGCCATTCGACGAACTCGTCGCAGCCGAGGACTGGGACCGGGAGGAGAACCTCCTCGTGGTCAGCCAGTCCGACCTGTACACCGAGGCGTATACTGATCGTTTGAATCGTCTGTTGACGCAGCGCGAGGGATGGTTCCGCACCACCATTCTGGCTCGCCCAATTGCCGCCAGTCACTGACCACGCCGACCTATCCGAAAACACAAGCCAACGAATTAGATCGATATTCTTCGAGCGAGGACCGATGTGGCTTCGAGATGAGGCGTCGACGATTCGACGCCGGGCACCGAATGATCTTCCCCAAGCAGTGATCGGTCTCGTCATGGTGCCCGCCGACGACCCGGAGCTGGTACTGGTCGGCATTCGGAGCAGTGAGGGGAACGTCCGCCATCCAGGAGTCGTGAGCATCCCCACCATGCGCGTGCCGGCAGAGTGGGCGATCCAGGAGACCGGAGTCATCAGGAGCGGCGAGACGAGGCAACTCGAAGGAGCGGAGGGCACCTTCGGCAGGACGCGGTCGACGTCGACAGCAGCCGGCTACGCCGTCGAAGCCCTCCTCTCGAAGAAGGTCCTCGACGGCTCCCTCCTCGACACCGGCTACACATCCGGACGATGCGCCTTCCGGCTGGCGATGCGAAGCGACGTCGACGACCCGACCGGCCAGGACGGGAGCATCGAAGACACTCTGATGCTCACCGTCCTGGCAATCTGCGACTTCGGTGCCGATGCGCTGCGCGGCCGCAGTCACAGTTATTCCCAGCTCGAGTTCGTCAGGTCGTCGGATCTGGTGAAGGCCTGGCGACAACGGGACGGCCAACTGCTGTTCCCGGCGGCCAACCCGCTCGAGGTGTGCATTCGCGGACTCTGCGTCGAGTCAGCGGTACGGCTGCTCGACTCGCCTGCGGTGATACGCGCCATGAGCGCGACAGGCTTCGGGCCCGGCGTGCGGTGACAGGCGCGGCGACGCTGGCCGCACCGACGGCTCCTTCGTGACGGGATGCGAGAACGCCCGGTGCGATCCTCGCGGATCGACCGGGCGTTCTCGCTGTTCACGAGCGGTGGCGGCGGGATTTGAACCCGCGGAGGGCGTAAACCCTCACACGCTTTCGAGGCGTGCTCCTTAGGCCACTCGGACACGCCACCGCCGACGAGGGTACAGGACCGCCGGCTTGGACGCCGAACCGGTATCCCTCGGCCCGGCCTGGCAGGATCTTTGCCATGAGTACGCACATCGGCGCTGAGCCGGGAGAGATCGCCGAGCGGGTCCTGATGCCGGGCGACCCGCTGCGGGCCAAGTGGATCGCGGAGACCTACCTGGAGGGGGCCCGCTGCTACACGACGGTGCGCGGCATGCTGGGCTTCACCGGGAAGTGGAACGGTGTCGACGTGTCCGTCCAGGGCTCCGGCATGGGCATGCCGTCCGCCTCGATCTACGCCCACGAGCTGGTAAACGAGTACGGCGTGAAGTCGCTGATCCGGGTCGGCTCCTGTGGCGCCCTGACCGAGGATCTGCAACTGCGGGACGTGGTGGCGGCGATCGGCTCGTCCACCGACTCGAACATGAACCGGATGCGCTTCGACGGGCTGATCGACTACGCCCCGGTGGCCGACTTCGGGCTGCTGCGTACCTCGGTCGAGGTGGCCGAGCGGCGCGGCATCAGCATGCGGGTGGGGCCGATCCTGGCGGCGGACGCCTTCTACACGGACCGGCCCGACCTGTACGACAGGCTGGCCGACTACGGCGTGCTGGCGGTGGAGATGGAGTCGGCGGCGCTCTACACGATCGCGGCGCGCTTCAAGGCCCGCGCGCTGACCATCCTGACCGTCAGCGACCACATCAAGACCGGCGAGAAGACCACGTCGCAGGAGCGTGAGCAGACCTTCGGCCAGATGGTCGAGATCGCGCTGGACACCATCATCGCCTGACCTGATCGCTCCAGGGCCGCCCCGTCACCGCTCGGTGGCGGGGCGGTTGCGCGTTACCCGGGTCACAAAAATAAATACGACCGGTCGTGCTTGTTTCCCCTAGGCTGATCGCATGACCTCCGACGGCCGCGTCGCCCGCGGCGACCGCACCCGCACCGCGGTGCTGGACACCGCAGTGGCGCTGGCGACCGAGGTCGGCCTGCACGGCCTGTCCCTGGCCCAGCTCGCCGACCGGCTGGAGGTGAGCAAGTCCGGCCTCTTCGCGCACTGGCGCTCCAAGGAGGCACTGCAACTCGCCACAGTCGACCGGGCCGTGGCGCAGTGGCAGGAACGGATCGTCGCCCCCGCTCTGAGCGCGCCACGAGGCGTACGCCGGCTGCGCGCGCTGCACGAGGCCCGGATCGACTTCTACGCCGCCCGGGTGCTGCCCGGCGGCTGCTTCTTCGCCAACACCGAGTTCGAGTACAACGCCCGTCCCGGCCCGGTCCGGGACCGGCTCGCCGAGGCGTTCGCCAGGTGGACCGCACTGCTGGAGCGCCTCGTGCAGGAGGCGGTCGACCTCGGCGAGCTTCCCGCCGACCTGGACGTGCCGCTGCTCGCGTACGAGATCGATGCGCTGGGGATCAGCGCGGTGATGCGGTCCCGGCTGCTCGACCCGGACGCCACCTACCGGCACGCCCGCCAGGGCCTGCTGACCCGGCTGCGGGCGCTCTGCCCGGATCCGACCCTGCTACCGGAAGGCCAGTCATGAGCCACGCCACCGCTGACCGGCAGGTCGCCGAGTTCGGGCACGTCGAGCACGTGCCGGTGCACTTCGACGACCTCGACGCCATGGGCATCCTGCACAACGCCCGCTACGCCGTGCTGCTGGAACGCGCCCTGACGCCCTACTGGGCCGAGCGTGGCGTCGCCTTCCGGGGCGACGTGCACGCCACCCCCGACGTGTTCCACGCGGTCCGTGAGTTCACCATCACCTACCAGGCGCCGGTCGTCGGCGTCGGCACGGTGGCTGTGCACTTCTGGCTCGAACACTTCGGCACCAGCAGCGCCCGCTACGCCTTCGAGTTCCGCTCGGTGGACGGCGCGACCGTGCACGCCACCGGCACCCGGTCGATCGTCCGGCTGGACCCGGCCACGCTGCGCCCGACCGCCTGGACCGAGGTCGGCCGAGCGGTCGCCGCGACGCTGCTGCGCCCCGCCCCGGCCGACGCCTGAGACCGGAAATCCTCAGCGGAAGAAGGCGCGCAGCAACGTCGCGCTCTCGCGTTCCAGTACGCCGCCGTACACCTCGGGGCGGTGCGTGACGCGGCGGTCGCGCAGCACGTCCCAGAGCGACCCGACCGCGCCCGTCTTGGGTTCCCAGGCGCCGAACACCACTGTCGAGACGCGGGCCAGCGCGATCGCCCCGGCGCACATGGTGCACGGTTCCAGCGTCACCACGAGCGTGCAGTCGTCCAGCCGCCAGCGGCCCAGCCGCTGCGCGGCCCGGCGCAACGCCAGCACCTCGGCGTGCGCGGTCGGGTCGCCGGTCAGCTCCCGCTCGTTGCGTCCGATCGCCAGCTCGGCGCCGTCGGGTCCGTAGAGCACCGCGCCGACCGGCACGTCGTCGGCGTCGGGGGTCGCATCGTCCGGGCCGGTCACCGCGACCTCCAGGGCCCGGCGCATCCACAGCTCGTGCCGCTGCCGGCGGCCGATCGCGCCCGGGTCGGCGAGCGCCTCGTCGGCGCCCGGACCGACGCGCCCGGCCCGGCCGGGGGTGGGCTGCCCCGGGCGTACGGTCTCCAGCGCCGGATCTGTCGCGTCGGCCGGTTCGGCGGCGCCGGGCGTCAGGGACTCCCCGGGCTCAGACCTCACGCAGCTCCTCGACCTCGTCCGCGCAGCCGAGCACCTGGCAGATCTCGGCTGTCACGTCGGCCGGCATGGAGCCCTCGTGCGCGCAGAGCGCCAGCAGCTTCTGCGCCGGGATGCCCAGGTCGGCGAGGAGGTCGGCGTCACCGACCGGGTCGGCCTCCGGGTCGACAGCGGGTTGCTCGGTGTCGTCGTCGCCGGAGGCGCGCGGCTCGTCGACCTCCTCCAGCCCGGTCACCGAGGTCTTCAGGTCGCCGACGAGCAGCGCGCCCAGCCGGGACTCCTCCGCGTACGCCGAGTCCGAGCCGAAGACCCGCAGGTCCTCCCCCTCGTCCAGGCGCAGGATGACCAGGTACGTGTCGTCGGCCTCGACGAACAGCAGCGAGAGGTCGGCGTCCGGCTCGACGTCGCGCAGCCGGTCGGCGACCTCCTCGATGTCGGTGACGCCCCGCAGGCTCACCTCACCGGCGGTCCAGCCGCCGTCGACGCGCGCCACGGCAGCAGCGAAGTACGACACGGTCCCCCCAAATCAGCCTCGGCAGCACGCCGACACGTCACGCGATGCACGTTAACCGGTCGGGTCGGCAGGCGAGCGGTCAACGCCCCGTATGGGCCGGCCGTTCCTGAAGAGAAAGCCGGTCAGCCGACGACGCGCCGGCGGGTGGCGATGAGTTGGCGCAGCCGCTCGGTGCGGGCCCGCTGCGGCCGCTGGCGCTGCTGTACCGCACGGGCACCGGCCAACTCGGCGAGGAGTTGCAGGCGTCGGCGGCTCCGATCGGGGTCGAGCCGCGGCGGTGTGGTCCAGGCCATACCGCGAGCGTGGACCGTCCTCAGGCGTACGTCAAGGTGGCCTTCGCTACGCAGCGAAACCGGCACCGAAGGTCACCAGAGCGGCCAGTCCCCGGTCTGCGCCCACCGCATCGCGACTATCGCTGCGGCGATGCTCCAGCCACCCGCGGTGACGATCGCCACGCCCGTCGCCACCCCCCGGTCGCCGTGGCGGACCAGCACCGCGGCGGCCAGCCAGGCCAGGCCGCCGGCCAGCAGCGTCCACCAGGCGTAACCGGCGACGCCGCCGCCGACCAGCCCGAACAACAGCAACCAGGCGAACGCGACCAGCGCACCGACAGCGACGCCGGCGCCGGTGATCGGGTACGGCTCGCGGTAGCTGGGCCGCATCGACGTGCTCGACGGGAACAGCCCCGAGGGCGTACGCGGTGGCGGGAACGCCCCCGGACCGGTCCCCTCGGGTCCGCCGTGCCACCCGTGCGTCACCGCCGCCCCCTTTCCCGGACCGTCCGTCCCGCTTCAGCTTTCGTCCCTACGGTAGTGGTCTGTCAGGATGACCGGATGCGCTCGCCATCGATCGGACGCCGCACGCGGCCGGCGTACCCGGTCCTGCTGCTCGTCGCGGCGCTCGCCGCCGGGTGCGGCGCCCCTACCGGGCGCGCCGACAGGTGGCAGGAACCGAGTCCGATCGCGACGGCGGCGCAGCCCGCCGACCCGGCCCCGCCGGTCGCCTCCTCGTCCGCCACGCCGCCGCCGGCGCGCACCGACGTGAAGCGGGTCTTCCCGGTACGGGCCGGCAACGTCGACTACCACCCGACGCACGGCGGCTACCCGGGCACCGACGTGTTCGCCGACTGCGGGGAACCGGTGGTGGCGGTGACCGACGGCGTCGTGCTGGAGGTGAGCCGCGTCGACCGGTTCGACAAGCGCGGGCCGCTGGGCCCGGACAACGGTGGGCTCTCCGTCTCGCTGCTCGGCGACGACGGGGTGCGCTACTACGGCTCGCACCTGAGCGCGATCACCGCGGGTGTCGACGCCGGGGTACGGGTGCGTGCCGGGCAGCAGCTCGGCAAGGTGGGCCGTACGGGCAACGCCAACAACGTCTGCCACCTGCACTTCGGGCTCTCCCCGAAATGCACGGGCGCGGACGACTGGTGGATCCGCCGGGGCGTGGTCTGGCCGGCGCCGTACCTGAACTCGTGGCGCAAGGGCGGCAACCGCTCGCCGGTCGCCGAGGTCACCGCCTGGCAGCGCAAGCACGGCTGCCCGGCCTCGCCCGGCCGGTCCACCCGCAGCGGCTGACCGACTCGCGGTTGCGGGGCCACGCGGCGGACGGCGTATGCGCGTAGGTTCCAGGACATGAGTGCCCGGGATCCCCTCGCCGACCTGCGCCAGATCGCGTTCCTGCTGGAACGGGCGAACGAGGCCACGTACCGGGTCCGGGCATTCCGGTCGGCGGCGAAGACGCTCGGCGCGCTGCCCGCCGCCGAGGTGGCCGAGCGGGCCCGCACCGGCAAGCTGACCGAGCTGTCCGGCGTCGGTGACGTCACCGCCCGCTGCGTGGCCGAGTCGCTGGCCGGCGAGGAGCCGGTCTACCTGCGCCGGTTGCTGGCGACGGAGGGCACCGACCTGGACGAGGCGGCGGCGAAGCTGCGGGACGCGCTGCGCGGTGACTGCCACACCCACTCGGACTGGTCCGACGGCGGCTCACCGATCGAGGAGATGGCGCTGGCGGCGGTCGAGCTGGGCCACGAGTACATGGTGCTCACCGACCACTCGCCGCGGCTGACTGTGGCCCGGGGCCTGACCGCGGAGCGGCTGCGCAAGCAGCTCGACCACGTCGCCGCCGTCAACGAGGCGCTGCCGAAGGGCTTCCGGATCCTCACCGGCATCGAGGTGGACATCCTCGCCGACGGCTCGCTCGACCAGGACGAGAAGCTGCTGGCCCGCCTCGACGTGGTGGTCGGTTCGGTGCACAGCGGCCTCAACGACGACCGGGCGAAGATGACCCGCCGGATGCTGACCGCGATCGCGAACCCGCACCTGGACATCCTCGGCCACTGCACCGGCCGGATGGTCTCCTCCCGGCCCGCCGGGGTGACCGGGCCGGGCGACCGGGGGCACCGGGCGCGTACCCGCAAGGAGAGCGAGTTCGACGCGGACGCCGTCTTCGCCGCCTGTGCCGAGCACGACGTGGCCGTCGAGATCAACTCCCGGCCGGAGCGGCAGGACCCGCCGAAGCGGCTGATCCGCCTCGCGCTGGAGGCCGGGTGCCGGTTCGCCATCGACACCGACGCGCACGCGCCGGGCCAGCTCGACTGGCAGCGCTTCGGCTGCGAGCGTGCCGCGCTGTGCGGCGTACCGGCGAAGCGGGTGGTGAACACCTGGACGGCCGACCGCCTGGTGAAGTGGACGGCCGGCCGTAGCTGAACGTCAGCCCCGGGTGGCCGGCTCGGCGGCGCGGACTGCGGGCGCCACCGCCTCCGGGCGTGGGCGACGCCGCCCGAACAGGCCCTGGGCGACCGCCACACCGACGAGCACCACGAACGCGCCGACCGGCTGGTGCCAGTTCATCCGCTCGCCGAGCACCACCGCGCCGACGAGCACCGCGAACACCGGGATCAGGTACGTCACGGTGGACGCCGTGCTCGCCCCGGCCAGCCGGATGTTGCGCATGTTGATCACGAAGGCGAGCCCGGTGCCGAGCGCGCCGAGCGCCAGCACGCTCGCGATCACGCGCGGGGAGAGGCCGGTCGGCGACGGCGGCGTGCCGACGAACGGCGCGACGAGCGCGAGCTGCGCGGTCGCCACCAGCAGCTGGGCGGCCGACAGCGACAGCCCGGAGTACGCGCTGCCCGCGACGAACTTCTTCTGGTACGGGATCGCCAGCCCGTAGCAGGCCGCCGCGCCGAAGCACATGAGCTGGCCGACGAAGTGGGCGCCGCCCACGCCCTCCCAGACGCCGAGCACCACGAGCACGCCGGCGAAGCCCAGCCCCAGCCCGACCGCACGCCGGACGGTCAGCCGCTCGGTGCGGAACACCAGGACCGCCAGCGGCAGCACGATCAGCGGCGTGGTGGCGTTCCAGATGCCCGCGAGCATCGACTCGACCCGCTGCTCGCCGTAGCCGAACAGCGTGAACGGCACCGCGACGCCGAACGCGGCCACCACGAGCATGTGCGCCCAGACCCGGGGGTCGCGGGGCAGCCGGTCGCGCAGCACGGCAAGCACCACGAGCAGCGTCAGCGCACCGGTGGCCACCCGGTAGAGGGTGAGGTGCACGGGGTGCAGCTCGGTGACACCGACCTTGATGAACAGGAAGCTGGAACCCCAGATGGCGGCGAGCGCGACGAACCCGGGCAGCCAGCTCCGCACCGGCGCGCGGTCAGGAGTGATCTCGACGTTCACCCCTGACACTCTGCCGCAGAGGTACGACGAAGTCGCGCGGTATTCCGGATGCGGGGTCACGTAGGGTCGCCTCGTGGGACGAATCGATGACCTCGCCAACCGGTACGTGGCCGAGTGGGCCCCGCTGAGCCCGACCGGCGCCACCTACGTCGGCATCGCCGGCTACGACGACCAGCTCGACGACCTGTCGCCCGAGGGTTACGCGGCGCGCGCCGACCTGGCCCGCCGCACGCTCGGCGAACTCGACGTGATCGAGGCGGAGACCGAGGCGGAGCGGACCGCCCAGGAGGCCATGCAGGAGCGCCTCGGCCTGGAGCTGGCCCGCTACGACGCGGGCGAGACCGGCAGCGAGGTCAACGTGATCGCGAGCGGGCTGCACGAGATCCGGATGGTCTTCGACCTCATGCCGACCGACGGCGAACAGGCCCGGGCGAACGTGGCCGCACGGCTCAACCGCTTCGCGTCCGCGCTGGACGGCTACAAGCGGACGCTGCGCGAGGCCGCCGCGGCGGGACGGGTCAGCTCGCGGGTGCAGCTCGTCGAGGTCGCCAAGCAGTGCGACGTCTGGGTCGACCCGGAGGGCGACAACTTCTTCCACGGGCTGGTCGAGCGGATCGACGCGGACGGCGCGCTCGGCGCGGAGCTGCGCAAGGGCGCCGCCGCAGCGACCGCCGCCACCGCCGAGTTCGGGCAGTTCCTGCGCACCGAGCTGGCACCGGTGGGCCGGGAGAAGCAGGCCGCCGGGCGGGAGCGCTACGAGCTGGCCTCGCAGTACTTCCTCGGCGCGAAGGTCGATCTGGACGAGACGTACGCCTGGGGTTTCGCCGAGCTGGCCCGGCTGGAGGCCGAGATGCGCGCGGTGGCCGCGCGGATCGCCGGGCGCGGCGCCTCGGTCGACGACGCGGTACGCGCGCTCGACGCCGACCCGGCGCGGACGGTACGCGGCAAGGAGGCGTTCCGGGACTGGATGCAGGCGCTCGCCGACAGGGCGATCATCGAGCTGAACGGCACCCACTTCGACATCCCCGAGCAGGTGCGCCGGATCGAGTGCTGCCTCGCGCCGACGAGCGACGGAGCCATCTACTACACCGGCCCGAGCGAGGACTTCTCCCGGCCGGGACGGATGTGGTGGGCGGTGCCGCAGGGCATCACCGACTTCTCCACCTGGCGGGAGGTGACCACCGTCTACCACGAGGGCGTGCCGGGTCACCACCTCCAGGTCGCCCAGACCGCCGTCCGGGCCGACCTGCTCAACCGCTGGCAGCGGCTGCTGTGCTGGGTCTCCGGGCACGGTGAGGGCTGGGCGCTCTACTCCGAGCGGCTGATGGACGAGCTGGGCTACCTCGACGACCCGGGTGACCGGCTCGGCATGCTCGACGGGCAGGCGCTGCGCGCGGCCCGGGTCATCGTGGACATCGGCATGCACCTGGAGCTGGAGATCCCGAAGGACAACCCGTTCGGCTTCCACCCGGGCGAGCGGTGGACGCCGGAGCTGGGCTGGGAGTTCATGCGGGCGCACTGCCGGGTGCCGGACGAAAACCTGCGCTTCGAGCTGAACCGCTACCTGGGCTGGCCCGGGCAGGCCCCGTCGTACAAGGTGGGCGAGCGGATCTGGTTGCAGGCCCGCGAGGACGCGAAGGCCCGCAAGGGCGCCGACTTCGACCTCAAGGAGTTCCACCGCCAGGCGCTCGACCTGGGCTCGCTGGGGCTGGACCCGCTGCGCAAGGCGCTGGCCCGGCTCTGAGCCGGTGCCGGGTGCCGACGGGGAGTCCCGCCGGCACCCGCCGGGTCAGGCGCCGAGCGTCAGCCGCAACGTCGGCCGGCCGGTGAGCGTGTTGCTGGTGACGTACGCCAGGTCGATGACCGGGTCGGTGAACGTCACCGGGATGGGGAGCGTGACCGGCAGGCCGTCCGGGAACGGCAGGTCCGGCGTCAGCGTCAGCTTGATACCGGCGAGCTTGCCGACGAACCGGGTGCAGTAGAACGCGACGTCGTCGCGGACCGTGAGGCGGTCGGTCGCGTACCGCTGGGTACGGCCCCTGGGACCGTCGGCGACCAGCAGGAAGTCGTCGGTCACCGCCTCCTTCATGCTGAACTTCAGCACCTTGAGCGCACCCTGCTCGGTCTGGAGGTCGGTGATCCCCTCGAACCGCAGCCCGGTCATGGTCACCTTGGAGCCGGTGAGCTTCGACGGCGTCTGGCCCACCTTCGGCAGGCTCGGGTCGGCGGCGATACGCGGCAGGGGCTTGCCGGGTTCCACTTTGCCGGGCTTCGCCGGGTCCACCTTGCCGGGCTTGCCCGGCGCCGGGCACTCGGTCGATCCGGGCCGGGTCGCCGGCTTGCTCGTCGGGGCCGTCGACCCGCTCGCGGTCGGCGTGGGCGACGGCGTCTCGCTCTTCTTGCTGCTGCCCTTGAACAGGTCACCGATCCCCTCGAAGAAGTCGGTGATGATGTTGCCCTCCCGCGTCGGGCTCGCGCTCGGCGACGGGGTGGGCGTCGCCGTGGGCGCGCTCGCGCCGGGCGTCGGCGTGGCGGGCTTCGACGGGCAGGCGCTGGCGGCGGGCTTGCTCGGGGCGGCGGCCTGCACCGCTCGGGGCTGCACGGCGAGGCCGGCGGTGGCGAGGCCGAGCACCACGAGGACGATGCCGAAGGCGCGCGGGTCCGCCGAACGGCCCGCCCACTCCGGCGGCCCGCCGTCGGATCCGGCCGCCTGCCCGTTCACCGACTGCCGAGGGACCGGCCGCTCCCCGCCCGGCCGCTCGGCAGTCGGCTGCTCGACGGCCGGCCGTACGCCGGCCGGCACCTCGACGGTAGGCCGCTCGTCCGCGGGCTGTGCGTCCTCGGGCTGCGTGTCCGCGGGCTGTGCGTCCGCGGCGGTGCCGGGCTCGGCGTCCGCAGCGGTGCCGGGTTCGGCGTCCGCAGCGGCGTCGCGCTCGTCGGCGGCCGGACCGGCGGGACCGGCCGGAGGGGTCGGCACCCAGGCGAACGCGAGCGCGCTGCCCACGATGCCGAGCAGCAGGCCGACGAAGAAGCCGCCGAGGTTGAGCCCGATCAGGGAGTAGACGGTCGTGATCGCCGCGACGATCGAGTAGAACAGCCGCTGCGGCGGGCTGAGCCAGAGCAGCACCCCGCAGGTCACGAGGATGCCCGGGATCAGCAGCGAGAGCAGACCGGTGGCGCCGCTGCTGAAGCTCAGGCCGTTGAGGGTCAACCGGGTGGAGGCGAGCATCTCCACCCCGGCCAGGATGATGAACAGGCCGCCCCAGAACGGCCGGCTCCGCTGCCAGCGGCGGAAGGTACGCCATGCCCGGGCCGCGGTGCCGAGCCGGGCGTGGGACGGGTCGACGGTTGTCACGTACTCCTCCTGGCGGAGCGGGGACGGGGACGGTCCGGCGGGCCCGCGGTGGTCGGCCACCGCGGGCCGTGCTCAGCTCAGAAGCACTCCTTGCCCTTGGCGTCGTCGCCCACGTTGACCTTGAGCCGCAGCCCGACCAGGTTGAACGTCGAGGAAGTGGTGTAGCGGGACACCTGCTTCAGGTCACGGATGGTCACCCGGTCGGAGTTCTGGCCGAACGAGCCGCGCTGCGCCGTCGGGTTGAGGTCGCTGGCGTCGCGTCCGATCTTGATGTTGGTGAAGGTCGCGTTGCCCTCGAGCGAGTCCATCGCGATCACGAGGTCCTTGGCCCGGGCGGGGTCCTTGCCCTCACCGGCGTTGATGGTGAGCACCACCGGCAGGCCGGGCAGGTCGGCGCGGACGGACTGGCAGAGCTTGTACAGCTCGGCGCTGCTGATCTCGGCCATCGCGACCGGGCGGGTCGCGCCGGCCTTCCCGTCCTCGCCCTTCTCGCGGACGATGCCGCCGTACTGCTTGAAGCCCTCACCCTCCAGGCGGTCGGCGCCGATCTTGAACGTCTGCCCGGACACGGTGATGTCGGAGGCGATGGCGCCGGTCGACATGCCGAACAGGATGGCACCGGCGGCGGCCGTGGTGGGCACGATCATGGCGGCGAACCGCCGCCACCGGGTACGACCCTGGTTGTCGAGCCGATTCTGCACGGGGTTCCTCCTCGAACGAATGTGCGCGGCGGCCGGTGGGGAACCGGTGGCCCGCGCCGGGCCCGTCCTCTGTTACCGACGGGTAACGATCGAGCCTGATCGTGCACCCGATGCGGTGCAGCTCACAACCCCCTGATTACCCGGCGGTAACACCGGGGTGAGACAGAGAGGTGACCAGGCGTCACGAAATCCCTGCCCAGGCAGGGCGTGGAGGGCGAAATGTCGCGGCAAACCGGGCATAGATGACGGTGAGCGCGACGGAAAGTCACCGGACATCTCGCCGTTACAATCGAGTAACGAATGTAAAGTAGGTTCGCCCGCATGGGAGATGTTGACGACGGAGGGGTGGGCCGCATCGCGGCCCACCCCTCCGTCGTGCTTCCGGCGTACCGGTCAGCGGCGCTCCACCTCACCGGCGCCCGAACGCTGGGCCGGCACCGACGGATCGTCGGACCGCCAGTTCGTCGACGCCGGCGGGATCTCGTCGTCGAGCGGGCCACCCACGGGCTCCTGGTCCACGCGGGTGGGCGTCGGGTCGGAGGTCGGCGCGTCCGCGCGGTGCCGGGCGCTGCCGTCACCCTTGGGCCGGGTCACCAGCCACACGCCCGCGATCAGGGCGATCAGGCCGAGCACGCCGGCGATGATCGGACCCCAGACACTGATCAGGCCGATCTTGAAACGGTTGTCCTTCACCGTCTCGACGCTGCGGCTGATCGTGGCGTCGTTGTAGTTGAAGTCCGCGTCCAGCAGCACGGTCGGGGCGCCGGTGTCCGGGCGCAGCTCCTTGTACTGCTGCTCGCGGACCTTGACATAGGCGCCGGTCACCGGGTCGACCCAGAGCGTACGGGTGTTGCTGTAGACGACCTGGCCGCTGGTCGCGCCGGGCGCGAACTTGCCCAGCAGCGTCTTGACGCTGTCCTCCGGGGTGTTCAGCGGCTCGTTCTCGATCCGCTGCTCGAAGCGGTACGTCTCGACGCCCTTGATCTTCTCCGTGCCGGTGAACCGCGCCGGGGCCGTCTTCTTCAGGTCACGGTCGAACACCTGGTAGTCACGCTTGCCGGTGCCGAACGGGAACTTGTAGATCTGGCCGGAGTAGCGCACGTTGCCGACCGGGGTCTGCTGCGCGCCGGACTCGTTGAGCCACTGCTCGTCCCACGGCGCCGCCGCGCCGGAGATCCGGTACAGCGCCAGCTCGGTGCTGTACTGGCTGATCACGTCCTGGTTGTCGCCGCGCTTGACCGTCTGGAAGACGTTCCAGATGACCGCGTCGCCCTTCAGCTCCTTGGGCAAGCGGTCCTTCGTGTCCTCCGGCTGCGGGATGACCTCGACGCTGGACACGAGGTCGGCCTGCGGCACGTCGATGCTCACGCCGCCGGCTTCGGACTTGATCTGTAGGAACTTCGCGCCCTTCGCCTCCGCGACGGACGTCGTTGGTTCCAGGTCATAGGGCAGCTTGGTCACGGCGGGGGCCACGTAGAACGGCAGCCCGGCCGCGAAGACCAGCAACAAGACACCTAGCCCGAAGAGCGCGGCGCCCACGCGAAGCTTCACTCATCCTCCTGTAACCTGCCGCCCTACGGTCTGTCGTCCGGGGCACCCGATCCTTAGCATTGGCGGGAGGTTACTCCCCAGTCACCTGCAAAAGCGACCCCCTGGATGTCCAGATGTCCACAGCCACCACGCCAACAATCCCGGAGCCACCGGTAACGGGCCGTCTTCCCGCCCTCGACGCGCTGCGAGCGATAGGCGCGGTGGCGGTCGTCGGTCACCACGTCGGCTTCCAGACCGCCGTCACCATGAACACCACGTGGGGCGGCTGGTTGGCGCGCCTGGACGTGGGCGTGGCGATCTTCTTCGTGCTCTCCGGCTTCCTGCTGTTCCGCCCGTGGGCGCTCACCGTCGCCACCGGGCGCCCACGGCCCCGCGCCAAGCGGTACTTCTGGCGCCGGGCGCTGCGGATCCTGCCCGCGTACTGGCTGGCGGTGGTGGTCTGTTTCGTCGTCCTGCCCGGCAACCACCCGGTGTCGGCCGGTGACTGGCTGCGCCACCTCACGCTCACCCAGATCTACGGCCCGGGCCAGCTCCGCCACGGGCTCAGCCAGACCTGGAGCCTCGCCACCGAGGTCGTCTTCTACCTGCTCCTGCCGCTGCTCGCGGTGCTCGCCGTGGGCCGGACCTGGCGTCCCGTCCGCACCGTCCTGCTCGCCTCCTCCGGCGCGCTGCTGACCGTCGCGTGGATCGCCATGATGGGCGCCGGCTGGCTCGACGGCGCGCTGCACACCATGTGGTTCCCCTCGTACGGCGCCTGGTTCGGCGGTGGCATGGCGCTGGCCGCGGCGCACGTGGCCCTGCGAACCGGCACCGCGCCGGCCGCCTTCCGCGTGCTCGACGACCTCGCCTCGGCGCCGCTCGCCTGCTGGGGTGCCGCGGTCGCGGTGATGGCGATCGCGACGACGCCGATCGCCGGCCCGCGCGACCTGACCAGCCCGACCGCCGTCGAGTTCGGCACCAAGATGGCGCTCTACCTCCTGATCGCCGTCCTGATCACGATCCCGGTGGCGTTCGGCGGCCCGACCCGGGCGAAGGAGGTCTTCAGCACCGGGTCGGCGCGGTGGATGGGCCACGTGTCGTACGGGCTGTTCCTGTGGCACCCGCTGGTCATCGAGCTGATCTACCTGCTCGAGGACCGGCCGCTGTTCACCGGCGAGTTCGTCAACGTCTTCGCCCTAACCATGGTCTTCGGACTGATGTACGCCGCGGCCAGCTACTACGGCGTCGAGCGCCCTCTCCAGACGCTCGGCACGCAGAGCCGCCGCCGGCCGACCGGGCGCGGACCGGCGGCGGGGGCACCGGCCGTCCCGGCCACCACGCCGGGCGCCCCGGCCACCACGCCGGACGTCGCGGCACCCGCCTAGCGGTCACCAGCCGAACACCGAGCGTCATTCGACGACGCCCGGCGGCTCAACGCCGCCGCTCGGGGCATTGCCGGGCGCAGGCCCAGCCCTTAATGTGACGCGCACCGCTAAATTACTTGAGAGTAGGGTTCGCGTGGAGCGTCGCTTCGGCATGCCCGGACACGTGCTGTTCCTCAACTGGCGAGACACTCGCAACCCCGAGGGCGGCGGTTCCGAGGTGTACGTGGAACGGATCGCCGCCGAGCTGGTGGCGCGCGGATTCCGCGCCACCCTGTTCTGTGCCGCGCACCGTGAGGCTCCCGCCGACGAGGTCAACGACGAGGGGATCCGGTTCGTCCGTCGCGGCGGCCGGCACACCGTCTACCTCTGGGCCGCGCTCTGCTACCTGGCCGGGGCGTTCGGCCTCGGCCCGCTCGCCGCGCGCCGGGGCGGCCGGCCGGACATCCTCGTTGACGTCTGCAACGGCCTGCCGTTCCTCTCCCCGCTCTGGGCCCGGCGTCCGGTGGTCAAGCTGATCCACCACGTGCACCGCGAGCAGTGGCCGGTGGTCCTGCCGCAGTGGGCCGCCCGGTTCGGCTGGTGGGTCGAGTCGTCGCTGGCGGTACGTGTCTACCGGCGCTGCCGGTACGTCACCGTGTCCGAGGCGACCCGGCGCGAACTCGCCACCCTCGGCGTACCGCCGGAGCAGGTCTCGGTGGTCTACAACGGCACGCCGGAGCTGCCCCGCACCGACGCCGGGCGCGCACCGTTCCCGCTGCTCGTGACGCTGAACCGGCTGGTGCCGCACAAGCGGGTGGAGGTGGCGCTGCGGGCGGTCGCGGCGCTCGCCGACGAGCTGCCCCAGCTCCGGCTGGTGGTGGCCGGTCAGGGCTGGTGGGAGTCGCACCTGCGCGAGGTCGCCGACGAGCTGGACATCACCGACCGGGTCGACTTCCGGGGCTTCGTGACGGAGGAGGAGAAGGCCGCGCTGCTGGCCTCGGCCTGGGTCGCCCTGACGCCGTCGCTCAAGGAGGGCTGGGGGCTGACGATCGTGGAGGCCGGCGCGGCGGGCACGCCGACAGTGGCGTTCCGGGAGGCGGGCGGCGTCGCGGAGGCGGTGGTCGACGGGCGCACCGGCCTGCTGGCCGACGACATCGACGACTACCTGGCGAAGGTGCGCGCGCTGCTGCACGACGACGAGATGCGTCAGGAGATGGGCGCTCAGGCCCGGCGGCACGCGGCGAACTTCACCTGGCCGGTGGCGGGGGAACGCTTCGCGACCCTGCTGGAGACCGCGGACTCGCCCCGCCGGGTGCAGCGGCGGGGCGACCCGTCCTACCTGTTGCCGTAGACCTCGGGGGCGTACGGGTCCTGCTTACCGGCCCGCTTGGCCGCCTCCGAGGCGTTACGCGCCTCGGTTGCGGCCTCCTCCGCCGTGGCGGTCGCGGCGGCGGAGAGCCCGCCGAGGGCCAGGACCCCGAGCAACGCCGCCACCAGGCCGGACACGACAAGGGTTAGAGCTCTACGCATGCCATTCCTCCAGTGGTGAGACGTGCGAGCGGACGTTACCACGCAGTAGCTCGCCGGCGTAGGGTCGAAAAGGCGGCAGCCATGACCACCAGAACGGCAGTTCCGCACGCGAGCACGACAAGCCAGCGACCGGATCCGGCCCGCTGCGGCGAGCCCGACGCGGCCGGGTTCCGGTAGAGGCTCAGCGACTCCCCCTCGTACCGGAGGTCGAGACCGGCCAGGACGGCCGGGTCCACTGTGCTCGGCGTACCGTGCTGCACCACCACCCAGCGCACGCCGGTGGCCGAGACCGGCCGTCCCTCGGCGAGCACCCGGCGTACCTCGCGCAGGCGCGGATTCTCGCCCGCCACCGCGACGTCGTCGACCACTAGCGTGTCGTCGGTGAGCACGGTTCCCGGCAGGTAGCGGGGCGCCGGGTCCAGCACCACCCGGCCCGGGTTCCACGGATAGGCCCGGTAGGTGGTCAGCGGCAGGGCGAGGATCTCACCCGGGTCGTCGGGCAGGCGCTCGGCGACCGCCTGCCAGTCCGCCGGGTAGCGCACCGGGCTGATCCGGCCGGCCCCGCCGAACGCCAGGTCCGGCATCGCCGCCAACGGCAGGAGCAGCAGCCCGGCCAGCACGATCCCGCCGACCTCCCGGTCGATCCGGGCCACCAGCCGCTCGGCGCCGAGCGCCGCGCACACCACCAGCACGAGGGCGTACGGCGCGAGGAACTTCTGCCCGTCGCGGAGCAGTCCCGCGCCCGGCACGTGCGCCACCGCCCAGCTCAGCGCCGTGTTCCCGCCGGGCAGCACGGCGAGGGCGGCCAGCAGGTACGCGCCGCCGGCCAGCACGCCCAGCCGTACCACCGCGCCCGCCGGCAGCCGGCGCCGCAGCAGGCCGGCGCCGACCACGGCCAGGACCACGAGCACCAGGGTCGCCAGCGGGGCCGGCGTGCCGGACCGGCTGGACGGGGTGGCCTGCACGTTCCAGATGCCGCCGGTGCCCGCGAGCGCGACGAGCGGGCCGGCCCAGTTCTCGGCACGCGCCGCGAACGCCGCCACGCCGGCCGGGTCGGACGTGCCGCCCGCGCCGGTCACCAGGGCCGCCACGATCCACGGGGCGTTGAGCAGCGCGACGCCGCCCACCGCGACCGCGGACAGCCGCAGCCGGGCCCGGTCCGCCGCCAGCACCAGCACCGTCGCCAGGGCGATCAGGCCGCCGGTCGGGGTGATCGCGGCGGGCGCGGCGAGCAGCACCACCCGGGCGAGCGCGCCGTCGCGGCCCGCCCGCAGGTCCAGCGCCGCCCGCACCAGCCAGGGCAGTGCGGCGTACGCCAGCAGCAGCCCCCACTGCCCGATCAGCAGCCGCTCGGCCAGGTACGGCGTCCACGCGTACGCCACGGCGGCGACGAGTTGCACCGCACGCCGTTCGGTCGGCACCAGCCGTCCGGCGCCCACGGCGGCGAACAGGACCGCCCCGGCCAGCGCCACCCGCTGCACCACCCAGCCCGGCACGAGCTGGGTCACCAGCGAGACCAGCGCGTCCATCGGCACCGCCCGGGGCAGGCTCTGCGCCGGGGCCACCAGATCCCAGCTCAGCGGCTGCCGGGGGACGAACACCATGTCGTACCGCAGCGCGTAGCCCGGCGCCGCGAGCGGGGCCAGGATCAACGCGGTGACGACGACCGCCACGAGGTACAGCGGCAGCGCCTCCCGCCACCGCCGGACCGCGGGGCCGCCGCCCTCGGCGGGACGTCCGGTCATTACGGCTTCGGCACCGCCCGGCCGATGGTGATCAGGTTGGTGCACAACCTGACTCCGGGCGTGTTCACGGTCAGCTCGACGGCGGACCCGGCGCCCTCCACCATGAAGAACACGTCGTTCAGCCCGCTCTTGAGCGTGATCTCGCGGGTGGCGTCGCCGAGCTTGAACACCGCCGTCGAGTCACCGGAGCTGACGTAGCCGAAGTGCACCACGTACGGCCACTCGACCAGGTAGCCGTCCATCGGGATCCGGGTGGTCCGGCCACCCTCGGCCAGGTGCCCGCAGCCCTCCACGGTGCCGGGCGCGACCTTGCGTCCCTCGACCACCACCGGACGGATCCGGCCGTTCTCGTCGAACGTCGACGGCTTCTCGCTCATCGTCACGAACGTCGGCCGGCGCTCCGCCGGACGGAAGAAGTGGGACTGGAGGTTGTCCGGCCAGAAGTACCCGGCCACGACCCGGTCCGGCACGATCGTGTCGAAGAAGACGGTCCCCGGCGGTGCGGCGGCCAGCTCGGCCTGCGTGGTGGCCAGGTAGTCCCGCCCGTGCTTGGTGCTCCAGTTGTCGCCGAACCGCGCGGTGCTCCACAGCGTGCCCACGCCGATGGTCGCCAGCAGCACCACCATCGAGACCAGGCCGACGGCGAAGGCGCCCGGCTCCCGCAGCACAGTCGGCAGCGGCCACGCGGACACGTCGTCCTCGTCGTTGTCCTTCATCCCGAGCAGCGCCACCCCGACGCAGATCGCGGCCACCAGCACCACGTCCGCGACGTACCGGGGGACGACGCCGACCAGCGGCCCGAGCGGCCCGCCGAGCCGGGTCACCGCGAACAGCGCCGCGACCAGGCCGAGGTAGCAGGCGAGCAGCAGCCAGGCCCGCCCGGCGGACGGCCGCCGCCGCACCGTGACCACGATCAGCGCCGCGAGCACCGCCCAGGACAGCCACTTCGCGATGTCGTACGGGTCGGACAGCGGCGGCCCGTCACCGGCGTACGTCCAGCGCCACGGCCCGCCCAGCAGGCCCGGCACCACCGTGTCGCCGATCAGGTCGCCGAGGAAGGAGAAGACCTGCCCGACCGAGGTGGGCTCGTCCAGCCCCCGGGCCGGGCGGGTCAGGTAGTACGCCAGGTACGCCCCGGACAGCACGGTGAGCATCAGCCACGCCGGCCAGAACCGCACGACGGTGCTCACCAGGCTGCGCCACGCGCGGCCCTTGGTGAACAGGAACGCGGTCAGCAGGAACAGCAGCGGCACGATGAGCAGTGCCTTGGTGTCGAAGAGCAGGCCGAACACCAGCCAGAACGCGACCAGGACGAGGTGCCGCCTACGGCCGGTGCGCACGTACCGGACCTGGGCCGCCACCGCGAGGACCAGGGCGAGCTGCGGCGGCAGGACGAGCAGCCCGACCAGCCACAGCGACGACACCTCGAGCGTCAGCGGGCTGAACAGGAACAGGCTCAGCGGGACCAGCAGCCCCCAGCCGGGCCGCAGCAGGTCACGGAGCAGCCGGTAGAGGGCGATCCCCACCGCCGCCTGCCCGGCCGCCAGCAGCAGGATCCACGGCCAGCCGGCGAAACCGGCCGCCCGGACCATCAGCCACGCGACCGCCAGCCCGGCCGGCATGAGGTGGTTGTTGAACGTGCCCAGCAGGTAGTCCGGGTCCAGCCGGGTGTCGAGCACCTGCGCGGCGATGACGAACTCGTCCTGCGAGAACCAGCCACGGGCGGCCAGCCCGGCGCGCGACGCGACGGACACGACGATGAGGGCGATCGCGACCGCGCGGACGCGGTCGGCGGCAATCCAGCGACCGATCGGTCCGGGTCCGTCGTCCTCCGCGCCGACGGCTGCCGGATGCGTCTCGGCCGCTGCTTGTGGCATTGACATGGTCGGCAGCCTGCCACACGCTTACACGCCGTGGGGACGGCCGTTCTCCTGATAACGCCCTGCCGCGCCCCCAGGTCGCCACTGCGCGTCCGGTCCGGATAACGTCGCGCGACACGCGTCATGTTGCAGGTGCGCGTACGGCCGGCGGAGACGGGAGCCGAAAATGCGTGCGGACGGGACGACAACGTCGCCGACGGGGACGGACACCCCCGCCCGGGAGACCGGCCGTGCCCGGCAGACGGCGCGGCGGTTCCGGCACCTGACGATCTGCCTCGCGCTCACCGCCCTCGCCTTCCAGCAGGCGCCCGGGCAGGTCGTACCGGACACGAAGGTCGACCTGAACGTCAATCCGGCGGGGTGGCTGCTGCGCTCGCTGCACCTGTGGGATCCCACCGGCACGTTCGGCCAGCTCCAGAACCAGGCGTACGGATATCTCTGGCCGATGGGCCCGTTCTTCCTGCTCGGGACGGAACTGGGCATCGCGCCGTGGATCGTCCAGCGGCTCTGGTGGGCGCTGCTGTTCTGCGTCGCGTACCTCGGTGTGGTGCGGCTGGCGGGCCGGCTCGGCATCGGCAGCCGCACCACACNCGGCAGCCCCGCCGGCCGGATGATCGCCGGTGTCGCGTTCGCGCTGTCCCCGCGCATCCTGACCCAGCTCGGCTGGTCGTCGGTGGAGTCCTGGCCCAGCGCCGTCGCGCCGTGGGTGCTCATCCCGCTCGTGGGACTCGCCCGGGGCGCCCGGCTGCGCCGCGCGGTCGCCGGGTCGGCGGTCGCCGTCGCCTGCGCGGGCGGCGTCAACGCCACAGCCGTCGCCGCCGTGGTGCCGCTCGCCCTGCTCTGGCTCGCCACGCTCCGGCCGTTGCGCCGCCGCGTCACCGCCCTCGCGGCCTGGTGCGGCGCGGTCGCCCTGGCCACCGCGTGGTGGCTGATCCCGCTGCTGGTCCTCGGCCGGTACAGCCCGCCGTTCCTGGACTACATCGAGACCGCCCGCAACACCACCAGCGTCACCGACGCGGTGACGACGCTGCGCGGCGCCTCCTACTGGGTCGCGTACCTGGCGTCCCCGTTCGGCGCGAACATCCCGGCCGGCGCCCGGCTGGCCAACGACACGCTGCTCGTGGCGGCCACCCTGGCGGTGGCCGCGCTCGGGGTGCTCGGCCTGTCCCGGCGCGGGATGCCGCACCGCCGGTTCCTCATCACCGGTCTGCTGCTCGGCGTCGCGCTCGTCGGTCTCGGGCACACCGGCGACCTGCCGAACATCCTCGCCGGGCCGCAGCAGCAGTTCCTCGACGGCATCGGCGCCCCGCTGCGCAACGTCCACAAGTTCGACGTGCTGCTGCGCCTGCCGCTGGCGCTCGGCCTGGCGCACCTGGTCAGCCTCGCCGTACGCGCGTCCCGGACCGCGCCCGAGCAGCGCCGTGGCCGCGCCACGGCCCGGGCCTGGCTCACCGCCGGCACCGCGATGGTCGCGGTCGCAGGCGTCGCCTCACCGGCGCTCGCCGGTGGCCTGGCCACGCCGGGCGCGGTGAAGGACGTGCCGGGCTACTGGCACGAGGCCACCGACTGGCTGGACGCGAACACCGGACGCGGGCGGGTCCTCGTCGTCCCCGGCGCGCGCTTCCCCGCGTACGACTGGGGCAGCACCACCGACGAGATCGCCCAGCCGCTGCTGGACAGCCGGTGGGCGGTCCGCAACGCCATCCCGTTCACCCCGCCCGCCACGATCCGGCTGCTGGACGCGATCGAGTCGACGCTCGCCACCGGCGCCGGTTCGGCGGGCCTGGCCGACCTGCTCGCCCGCTCCGGGATCAGCCACGTCCTGTTCCGCGCCGACCTCGACCACGGCCGCTCGGACACGGCCCGCCCCGCGGTCGTCCGGCAGGCGCTGGAACGCTCGCCCGGCCTGACCCGCGTGGTGTCCTTCGGCCCGGTGCGCGGCGGCTCCGACGCCCCTGACGAGTTCCGCGACCAGGGCCTGGACGTGCCCGGGCGGGCGCTTGAGGTGTACCGGGTGGACCGCGCCGTCCAGCCGGTGGTCGCGTACGACCGTGACGACGTGACCACCGTCGTCGGCGGTCCCGAGTCGCTGCTCGACCTGGCCGCCTCGGGCCAGCTCGGCGCCGCGCCCACGATCCTGGCCGGCGATGCGAAGGCCGGTGAGACCACCGGGCGGGTCGTGATGACCGACGGGCTGCGGAGGCGCGACGTCTCGTTCGGCCGGCTGCGCGACAACTCCTCCCAGACGCTCACCGCCGACGACACCTTCGCGGTGTCCGCGCCCGCGCACGACTACCTGCCCGACTGGGGGCCGGAGTGGTCGACAGTCGCCCGCTTCGAGGGCATCAGCGGGATCCGCGCCTCCACCGCCCGCTCCCAGATCGACGCGACCGGCGGCACCCGGCCCGAATACCAGCCGTACGCGGCGATGGACGGGAACACCGCCACGTCCTGGCGGTCGGCGCCGCACTCGCGCAGCGACAGGCAGTGGATCGAGGTGAACCTGGCGAACCCGACCCGGGTCACCCGGGTGGAGGTCTGGTTCGACCTGAAGGCCGACGCCCTGCCCACCACAGTCACCGTGACCGCCGGGTACGAGAGCCGCACCGTCGAGCAGTTCGGTGACCACATGGTCTTCGAGCTGCCCGGCGTGCACGCCACCCGCAAGGTCGAGGTATCAGTGGACGCCGCGTTCGACCTGCGCCCGTTCGGCGACAAGACGGTCGGCATCACCGAGATCAAGATCCCAGGTGTCCAGACCGGCCGGACCCTCCAGATGCCCGCCGCCCCCGCCACCGACCAGCCCGCAGGCGTGGTCGTGTCGGCGGCCCCGTCCACGCCCGCCTGCTTCACCGTCGACGGCCGCCCCCGCTGCTCCACCGACGCGATCCGCGGCTCGGAGGACGCCTCCACCATCGACCGCACCTTCACGCTGCCGGTGGCCGGGACGTACGACGCGAAGCTGTGGGCGCGGCCGACCCCCGGCCCGGAGCTGAACGCCGCTCTGGACAAGCTGGTCGCCGACGCCCAGCCGTTGCGCCTCGCGCCGCAGGTCACCGCGTCCTCGACGGCGGTGCCCGACCCGGCCGGCCGGCCCGGCGCGGTCCTCGACGGCGACCCGGCCACGAGCTGGTCACCGGCGCTGAACGACGAGGCGCCGATCCTGCGCCTCACCTGGCTCGAACCGCAGGTCATCAGCCGGATCCGGTTCACCGTCGAGGAGGGGACCGCCGCCACCCGGATCGGCAGCGTCCGGGTGGTCGGCAACGACGGGTTCCGCAGCAACCTGCTCACCAACGACGGCGTGCTCACGCTCGACCCGCCGATGCGGACCGACTCGATCACCATCCAGTTCCTCGACAAGCCGTCCGCCACCAGCACCGACCCGTACGGCCTGCGGCTGCCCGAGCCGCTGCCCATCGCTGTCGGCGAGGTGACGGTGCTGCCCCTCGGCACCACTGTCGCACCCCGCCCGGAGACGCCGCTGAAGCTGGCCTGCGGGTCCGGCCCGACGCTCCAGGTCGGCTCGTCCCGGATCACCACCACGCTCACCGGCACCGTCCGCGACCTGCTGGAGCTGCGCGAGATGCCGGTCACCGCCTGCGGCCGTACCACGCCCAAGCAGCTCGACCTGGGCAGCGGGGAGCACCGCCTCGTCACCACCGCGAGCACGCTCGCCACCGCCACCCGCGTCGCGCTGACGCCACGGACCGCGACGCCCGCCGCGGAGGCCACCGCCGGCGACATCGAGGTGGGTTCCTGGTCGGCCACCGAGCGGCGGGTACGGGTGTCCGAGCACTCCGTCGACCGGGTGCTCGCGGTGCGGGAGAACACCAACACCGGCTGGCAGGCGACCGTCGGCGGCACGACGCTCACCCCGCTCGTGGTGGACGGCTGGCAGCAGGGCTGGATCCTGCCCGCCGGTGTCTCCGGGGACGTGGTGCTGCGCTTCACGCCGGACACCCCGTACCGGATGGGCCTGCTGCTCGGCGGCGTCCTGCTGGCGGTGGTGGTTCTGCTCGCGGTGCTGCCGGACCGCCGGCCCGCCGGGGATCGCGCGGTCGCCGTCGCACCGGCGGCCCGGCGACGGCTCACCCGCTCGCTGCCGCTGCTCGCAGTCGGCGCCGCCGCGCTCGTGCTCCACAGCGGTCTGCTCGGCGCCCTGCTGGTCGCGGCGGGCTTCATGCTCGCCGTACCCGGGCCGCGTCGCCTGCCGTGGACCAGTGACCCCCGGCGGGTCAGGAGGATCGCCCGGGCGGCCGAGACGTGGCTCCCCGGCGCGCTCGTGGCGCTGGCCGGGTGGGTCTATCTGGAATCGGGCGACCGGCACACCGACGTGCTGCCGCAACTCCTGACGGTCGCTGCCCTGGGCGCGCTCTGGCTCTCCACGACCGCCCGCCGACGGCCCGTACGCCGGATCAGGCCCGCCTCGGCGGCGGCCCCGGCCGTGCCGGCCCTCCGGACGCCGGAGCCGGCCGCGCAGCCGACGCCCGTCCCCGCCCTCGCCGCCGCGGCCGTCGCCGCTCCCGCCGCCCTCGCCGGTCCAGGCACGGGTCCGAGCCGATGGCCGGACCTCGACGTCGAGCCGGGTCCGGACCGAGACGCGGACCGCGATACCGAGCCGGGCCCGAGCCTGGGGCCGGACCTCGACGTCGAGCCGGCCACGGACCGGGACGCGGGCCGAGGGCCGGACGGCGAGGCCGAGCCGGATACGAACCTGGACGGTCGCGCCGAGCCCGACTCGGACGGGCGGCCGGGACCGGACGTCGCGCCGGGGCCGGAGGACGGCCCGGCGTCCCGCGTCTCGGAGATCACGTGAGCGAGGGCCGGCCGGGCCCGCAGCCGGCGGACGGCCGGAGGACCGGGCTGGGAGCGGCGGGCGTCGCCGTCACGCTCGCCGGTGTGCTGGTCAACGGCCTGGCCTACCTGGTGCCGGTGCTCGCCGCCCGAAAGCTCGACGCGGACGACCTCGGCGCGCTCGCCACCGCCCTCGGCCTCGTGGCCATGGCCGGTGTGCCGGGGCTCGGCCTGCAACTCGCGGTCGCCGTGCACCACGCCCGGCACGGCCCGTCCGACACCCGGCGGCTCACCGTGCTGACCGCCGCCCTCTGCGCGGGGGCACTGCTGGTGGCGACGCCTGTGCTCGTCGCCGCGCTGGACCTGCCGGCGGTGGTACCCGCGCTGCTGGCGGTCACCACCGCCTCGGTGGTGCTCTCGTCGCGTTCGCTCGGCGAGTTGCAGGGCGGTCAGCGCTTCCTGCGGCTCGCCGCCGCGATGGCGCTGCTGGCCGCCGCGCGCTACGGCGGGGTGATCGTGGGGCTGCTGCTCGGTGCGGGCCTGACCGGCGCGCTCGCGATCGGTGCGCTCACCGCCGCGCTGGCGCCACCGGCGCTGGCCTGGCTCACCGGTACGCCCCGGCGTCCCTCGGCCGCCCCGCGCCTGACCGTCGCCCAGGTGACCGCCGGGTGCGGGGCGACGCTGGCGATGCTCGTCGTCTCCTACGCCGATCTGCTCCTGGCCCGGCAACTGCTGCCGCCGTCGGGTTCCGGGGCGTACTCGGTGGGGACCGTCCTGACCAAGGGCGCGCTCTGGGCGCCGCAGGTCGCCGCCGTCCTCGCCCTGCCACGCCTGGCCCGCGGGGACCGCCGCAGCCGCACGGTCGCGCTCGCGGTGACGGGTGCCTGCGGCCTGGTCCTGGTGGGCGCGTCGGCGGTTGCCGGCGGGCTGGCCTTCCGGCTCGTCGGCGGACCCGACTACACGGCGCTCGGCCGGTACGCGCCGCTGTTCGCCGCCGTCGGCGCGCTCTACGCGGTGACGTTCGTTCTGCTCAACGACCGTCTCGCCGGAGGCGTCAGGTGGCCGGCCGCACCGCTGTGGCTGGGCACCGGCGCGCTGGTGACCGTTGCCGCGATCGTGCGTCCGCGTACCGTCGGCGGTCTCGTCGTCGCGGCCCTCGCCACGGCCGTGGTCACGACACTGCTGATGGCCGTGCCGGCGACTCGGCGCCCAGCCAGTCACCCAGCAACAGGTGATCGATCGAGTCCACCCGGCCCAGCGACCGACCGGACGCGATCCGCTCCCGCAGCTCCGCCCGGGTGAACCAGCGCGCCTCCAGCAGCTCCACCCCGTCGACGCGGACCTGCTCGGAGGTGGCGACGGCCCGGAAACCCACCATCAGGCCGGCCGGGAACGGCCACGCCTGCGACCCCTGGTAGGTCACGTCGGTGACTGTCACCCCCGCCTCCTCCGCCAGCTCCCGGCGGACCGCGTCCTCCAGGCTCTCACCGACCTCGACGAAGCCGGCGAGCGTCGAATACGCCCCCTCGGCCGCGCCCGCGTGCCGTGCCAGCAGGCAGCGCCCCGGCGGGCCGGGCGCCTCGACGAGCACGATGACAGCCGGCTCGATCCGGGGGAACAGCAGCCGCCCGCACTCCGCGTCCGCGCAGGTCCGGACGTGTCCGCCGCCACCGGCCACCGCCGCCGCGCCGCACGCGCCGCAGTATCGCTGCTGCCGGTGCCACAGCAGCAACCCCCTGGCGTACGCCTGGACGGCCGCCCCGGCCGGGTCGAGCCGGCCGGCCAGCGCCCGCAGGTCGGCCGCCCGTGTCGCGGCGGCCGCCTCCACGGCGGCCCGCTCGCCCAGCGCGGAGAGGTCGACGGCGAACACCGCGGCGTCCCCGTCGACCCCGAGGAAGACGGTCTCGCCCGCCGCGGCCCGGACGGTCGACGCCCGCTCGCCGGTGAGCCGGACCGGGCCGTCCCCGTCGACCAGGCAGCGGTCCCGCCACAGCGGCAGCACGACGCTCGCCGGGTCGGTCAGCCGCTCGGCCAGCCAGTCCGCGGCGGCGCGCCGCGCCGCCGCCCGGTCCAGCCATCCGCCGCCGTACGCCGGCACCCGATCCTGTGTCCGCACCAGCTCACCGTGCCACGATCCGCACCGCGGCACCGCCCCGAAACGGGTGATCGGTGCGACACCGGCGGTCAACCGACACGACCGCCGGACCGGACACTCCCGGCGGGCCCGAGCGTTGGTTACCGTAGGTGTCTCCCGCGGGGGAAGCGGTCCCCGCGTGTACTTCCGATCGAGGTTGCAGTGACGATGTACGGCGAGAAGATGCCGGCTGCCGACGACCGTCCCACCATCAAGGTGGCGGCGGTGAGCTGGCCCGGCGTCGAGATGGAGCCGGTCGCCACACCACCCGGGGGCGGCGCGGCCAAGCCGACACGCTCGCGACGGGCCCGGCTGCTGCTGGCCGGAGGGATCGTCGCGGCCGTGCTCGCCGGCGGTGTCGGCCTGGGCGCCTACGCGTACGCCGGTGACGTGCCCCGCGGCACCACGGTGCTCGGCACCGAGCTGGGCGGGCGGAGCCGCGCGGAGGCGGCCCAGGCGCTCCGCGCCGAGCTGGAACGCCGGGCCGACAAGTTGGACGCCCCGCTCGCGGTCGCAGTCGGTGAGAACAAGGCCGAGCTGAAGCCGTCCGAGGTGGGGCTCGCCATCGACGTGGACGCGACGGTGGCGGCGGCTGCCGAGGCCGACGCGCACGCGGTGAGCCGGCTCGTCGGCTCCCGGGCGGTCGAGCCGGTGGTGACCGTCGACCAGGCCAAGCTTGGGGCGGCCCTGCGCAAGGTGATGGGCGCGCAGGGGCGTGAGATGACCATGCCGGCGATCATCTGGACCGGGACCACACCGAAGCCGGTCTACCCGAAGCCGGCGCTGACGATCGACACCGATGGCGCCACCTCGGTGGTGAAGGCCGGCTGGCTGGCCGCCGAGCCGGTCACCGTGCCGCTCGTCGAGAAGTGGCCGGCCACCACCCGCGAGGAGGTGGACCGGCTCGTCGCCGAGCTGGCCCGGCCCGCGGTGGCCGCACCGGTCACGCTCACCACCGACGGCGGCTCGGTCACCGTCCCGCCCGCCGCCATCGCCCGGTCGCTGCGCTTCTCCGCCGACGACGCCGGCACGCTCACCCCGAAGGTCGACGTCAAGCGGCTGCGTACCGCACTGGGGGACCGGCTCACGAAGCTCGAGGTCGAGCCGCGGGACGCCGGACTGACCATCAGCGGCGGCAAGCCGAAGGTGCTGCCCAGCAAGCCCGGACGCCAGGTCGACGCCGCCGCGCTCGGCCCGGCGCTGCTCGCGGTGCTGCCGAAGACCGAGGGCCGTACGGTGACCGCCGAGCTGAAGCCGGCCGCCCCCGAGCTGACCGAGGCGGAGCTGGCGAAGCTCGGCATCAAGGAGCGGGTGTCGACGTTCACCACCCAATTCACCGGCGGCCTCTCGTCGCCGCGCAGCCAGAACATCGTCCGCGCGGCGAAGGACGTGGACGGCGCGCTGGTGAAGCCGGGCGAGACGTTCTCGCTCAACGGGCACACCGGCGAACGCGGCTACGACCAGGGATACAAGGACGCGCCGACGATCGTCGGCGGAAAGCTGGTGCCGGGCGTCGGCGGTGGTGTCTCCCAGTTCACCACCACGCTGTTCAACGCCACCTACTACGCCGGGCTGGAGGACGTCGAGCACAAGCCGCACTCGTTCTACTTCAGCCGATACCCGGCGGTGATCGAGTCGACCATCTACTGGCCTCAGCTCGACTTCAAGTTCCGCAACAACACGCCGTACGGCGTCCTGATCGACACGTCGTACACGTCCAGCTCGATCACTGTCTCGATCTGGAGCACCAAGATCTACGACAGCGTGAAGACCGAGTACGGTCCGCGCCGCAACATCACCCAGCCGAAGACGGTCTACCTGACGCCGGGTCCGACCTGCATCGCCGCCGCCGGCGCTGTCGGGTTCGCCCAGGACGCGTTCCGGGTCATCAAGAAGGACGGCAAGGTGTTCAAGCGGGAGAAGTTCAGCTGGCGCTACGACGCCGAGCCGCGCTTCATTTGCGCCCCGAAGCCGGGCGACGACTGATCCATGAGACGCAGAAAGGCCCCGCCGGACGTATCCGGCGGGGCCTTTCCCATGATTCTCACGGCCGTGCCGCGGCCAGCCCTTCGCGTACGCCGTCGGCGTCCCGGTCGGTGCCGTAGACGGGCGTGTCCGGCTGCTGCCGCCAGCTCTCGTCCAGGGTGCCCGCGTCGACCGGGTCGAAGCCCAGCTCGTCCACCAGCTCCATCACGATCCGCTTGGCGTCCGCGTCGTCACCGGCCACCGGCAACGCGATCCGGCCCGCCGTACCCGCCGGCTTGCCCTCGTCCATCAGGTGCGCGGCCTGGATGTTGTTGAAGACCTTCACCACCCGGGCGCCCTTGAGGTGATCGGCGGTCCAGCGGCTGGAGCTGAGACTGCGGTCCAGCAGCTCGGGGATGTCCCCGTCCCGCTGGGGGTAGTAGTTGTCGGCGTCGACCACAAGCTTGCCGTCGAACAGCGCCGCGGGGAGCTGCGGCACCGCCTTCAGCGGGATCGCGATGACCACCAGTTCGGCGCCCTGCACGGCCTCCTCCACCGACACCGCCCGGGCGCCGGTCTCGGCGGCGAGGTCGGTCAGGCTCTGCGGCCCGCGGGAGTTGGCCACCGCGACGTCGTGACCGAGTGAACGCAGACGACGGGTGAGGGTGCCCCCGATGTGCCCCGACCCGATGATTCCGATCTCCATGCCCACTCCTGTACCCCGTGCGGTCGGACCCGATCACGGTCCCGGCGTACGACACGTCACGTTTCGCGCCGCCGAGCCGGCGGGCGATCGTGCGTCGACGGTCCCGGCTCGACGGTACGAGACCGAGGCGGTCCGTCGTGGTGTTTTCCGGGGGGCAACGCAATTCAGGGCCACCCCGCATGGGGTGGCCCTGAATTGGAAGATTGTCCGGCGGTGTCCTACTCTCCCACACCCTCCCGAGTGCAGTACCATCGGCGCTGGAGGGCTTAGCTTCCGGGTTCGGAATGTGACCGGGCGTTTCCCCTCCGCCATGACCGCCGTAACTCTATGAACATGTCAACCAACCCAACAACATGGGTGGTGGTTTGTTCAGAGTTGCACAGTGGACGCGTAGCAGCTTAGTAGTCAAGTCCTCGGCCTATTAGTACCGGTCAACTGAACCCGTTACCGGGCTTACATTTCCGGCCTATCAACCCAGTCGTCTAGCTGGGGGCCTTACCCCACAAATGTGGGTGGGATACCTCATCTTGAAGCGAGCTTCCCGCTTAGATGCTTTCAGCGGTTATCCCTTCCGAACGTAGCTAACCAGCCGTGCCCCTGGCGGGACAACTGGCACACCAGAGGTTCGTCCGTCCCGGTCCTCTCGTACTAGGGACAGCCCTTCTCAAGTATCCTACGCGCACGGCGGATAGGGACCGAACTGTCTCACGACGTTCTAAACCCAGCTCGCGTACCGCTTTAATGGGCGAACAGCCCAACCCTTGGGACCTGCTACAGCCCCAGGATGCGACGAGCCGACATCGAGGTGCCAAACCATCCCGTCGATATGGACTCTTGGGGAAGATCAGCCTGTTATCCCCGGGGTACCTTTTATCCGTTGAGCGACACCGCTTCCACATGCCAGTGCCGGATCACTAGTCCCGACTTTCGTCCCTGCTCGACCTGTCAGTCTCACAGTCAAGCTCCCTTGTGCACTTGCACTCAACACCTGATTGCCAACCAGGCTGAGGGAACCTTTGGGCGCCTCCGTTACCCTTTAGGAGGCAACCGCCCCAGTTAAACTACCCACCAGACACTGTCCCTGAACCGGATAACGGTCCGAAGTTAGATACCCAAATCAACCAGAGTGGTATTTCAAGATTGCCTCCACCCATACTGGCGTATGGACTTCACCGGCTCCCACCTATCCTACACAAGCTAATTCAGATACCAATGTCAAGCTATAGTAAAGGTCCCGGGGTCTTTCCGTCCTGCCGCGCGTAACGAGCATCTTTACTCGTAATGCAATTTCGCCGGGCCTGTGGTTGAGACAGTGGGGAAGTCGTTACGCCATTCGTGCAGGTCGGAACTTACCCGACAAGGAATTTCGCTACCTTAGGATGGTTATAGTTACCACCGCCGTTTACTGGCGCTTAAGTTCTCCGCTTCGCTCGTGAGAGCTAACAGGTCCCCTTAACGTTCCAGCACCGGGCAGGCGTCAGTCCATATACATCGAATTACTTCTTCGCATGGACCTGTGTTTTTAGTAAACAGTCGCTTCCCCCTGCTCTCTGCGGCCATACAACGCTCCACCCGCGCGGGGCTTCACGTCTCCGGCCCCCCTTCTCCCTAAGTTACGGGGGCAATTTGCCGAGTTCCTTAACCACAGTTCGCCCGATCGCCTCGGTATTCTCTACCTGACCACCTGTGTCGGTTTGGGGTACGGGCCGCTAAGAACTCGCTAGAGGCTTTTCTCGGCAGCATAGGATCACTGACTTCACCTGAATCGGCTCGGCATCACGTCTCAGCCTACATGCGCCGCGGATTTGCCTACGGCACGGCCTACACGCTTACCCCGGCACAACCACCGGCCGGGATCAGCTACCTTCCTGCGTCACCCCATCGCTTGACTACTACCCGCCAGGTTCCCACGCTCCCCACCATTGGTCCGAAGACCGCCGGCAGTTCGGGTGGTTAGCACAACGAGGTTCGTCAGGGTCGCTCTTTCGCGGGTACGGGAATATCAACCCGTTGTCCATCGACTACGCCTCTCGGCCTCGCCTTAGGTCCCGACTCACCCAGGGCGGATTAGCCTGGCCCTGGAACCCTTGGTCATCCGGCGGAAGGGTTTCTCACCCTTCTTTCGCTACTCATGCCTGCATTCTCACTCGTGCCGCGTCCACAACTGGGTCACCCCGCTGCTTCACCCCCGGCACGACGCTCCCCTACCCATCCACACACCTGCATACCCCATCAAGGAGGCACGAAGTTAAAATGTGAATGCCACAGCTTCGGCGGTGTGCTTGAGCCCCGCTACATTGTCGGCGCGGAACCACTTGACCAGTGAGCTATTACGCACTCTTTAAAGGGTGGCTGCTTCTAAGCCAACCTCCTGGTTGTCTATGCGACCCCACATCCTTTTCCACTTAGCACACGCTTAGGGGCCTTAGCTGGTGATCTGGGCTGTTTCCCTCTCGACTACGAAGCTTATCCCCCGCAGTCTCACTGCCGCGCTCTCACTTACCGGCATTCGGAGTTTGGCTGATTTCGGTAAGCTTGTGGGCCCCCTAGACCATCCAGTGCTCTACCTCCGGCAAGAAACACGCGACGCTGCACCTAAATGCATTTCGGGGAGAACCAGCTATCACGGAGTTTGATTGGCCTTTCACCCCTAACCACAGGTCATCCCCCAACTTTTCAACGTTGGTGGGTTCGGCCCTCCACGCGGTCTTACCCGCGCTTCAGCCTGCCCATGGCTAGATCACTCCGCTTCGGGTCTAGAGCATGCGACTAAAAACGCCCTATTCAGACTCGCTTTCGCTACGGCTCCCCCACACGGGTTAACCTCGCCACATGCCACTAACTCGCAGGCTCATTCTTCAAAAGGCACGCCGTCACCCCGCAAGGCTCCGACGGATTGTAGGCGAACGGTTTCAGGTACTATTTCACTCCCCTCCCGGGGTACTTTTCACCATTCCCTCACGGTACTCGTCCGCTATCGGTCACCAGGAAGTATTTAGGCTTACCAGGTGGTCCTGGCAGATTCACGGCAGATTTCAGGAGTCCGCCGCTACTCGGGAACACCCACAGAAGACCAGCAACTTTCACCTACCGGACTATCACCGTCTACGGTCAGCCATTCCAGACTGTTCGACTAGCCACTGGCTTTGTAACTTCTCCAACAGATGTCAGCCTGTTGAGCAGGGTCCCACAACCCCGACCACGCAACCCCTGACAGGTATCACACGCCGCCGGTTTAGCCTCAATCCGCTTTCGCTCGCCACTACTCACGGAATCACTATTTGTTTTCTCTTCCTACGGGTACTGAGATGTTTCACTTCCCCGCGTTCCCCCCACACACCCTATGTGTTCAGGTGCGGGTGACATCACATGACTGATGCCGGGTTTCCCCATTCGGACACCCTGGGATCACAGCTTGGTTGACAGCTCCCCCAGGCCTATCGCGGCCTCCCACGTCCTTCATCGGCTCCTGGTGCCAAGGCATCCACCGTTCGCCCTTGACAACTTGACCACAAAGATGCTCGCGTCCACTGTGCAATTCTCAACAAACAACCAACCCACAACCCACAGCCCCACACCAACAACCCGGCAACCGCCGGCGGTATGCGAGACCAGGCCATGCCTGGCGCCTGACAGACCCTTCGGTCCGTCTCAAGGCTCTGAAACAACAACCACTCGGGTTGTTCCTTCAGGACCCAACAGGGTGCTTACATCCTTCACCAGCCGCACCACAGTCTCGTTCCCACCACCCCGAAGAGCAGCTGTACTAGAGGAACCACGGCCGTTGCCGGCGCCGAACTTGCCAGTGTCTCCGCCATCTGAGCACCCCGACCCGACATTCGCGGGCCGCGGGCTCCATGCCACCTTTCGGTGGATGGTGCTCCTTAGAAAGGAGGTGATCCAGCCGCACCTTCCGGTACGGCTACCTTGTTACGACTTCGTCCCAATCGCCAGCCCCACCTTCGACGGCTCCCTCCACAAGGGTTGGGCCACCGGCTTCGGGTGTTGCCGACTTTCGTGACGTGACGGGCGGTGTGTACAA